>JAEZKX010000453.1 GCA_023436025.1 Pseudomonadota bacterium
CTTCACGCTCAACGCCCAACGCTCAACGCCCAACGCTCAACGCCCACCCCTCAACGAAGGAGCGGCCGGGAGGCCGCGTACGAACATGCAAAGACTCGGAATCATCATGCACGGCGTCACCGGACGCATGGGCATGAACCAGCACCTCATCCGCTCCATCGTGGCGATCCGCGACCAGGGCGGCGTCACGCTGTCCAACGGCGACAAGGTCATGCCCGACCCCATCCTGATCGGGCGCAATGCCGCGAAGATCGAGGCGCTGGCACGCGCCCACAAGATCGAGCGCTGGAGCACCGATCTCGCGCGCGCGCTGGAGAACAAGGACGACAGCGTCTTCTTCGACGCCGGCACCACCCAGATGCGCCCCGCCCTGCTGGCCCAGGCCCTGCGCGCCGGCAAGCACGTCTACTGCGAGAAGCCCATCGCCACCACGCTGGCCGAGGCCATGCAGATCGCCGAGACCGCGCAGAAGTCCGGCCTGAAGCACGGGGCGGTGCAGGACAAGCTGTTCCTGCCCGGACTGCGCAAGCTCGACATGCTGCGCCGCGCCGGCTTCTTCGGCCGCATGCTGTCGCTGCGGCTGGAGTTCGGCTACTGGGTGTTCGAGGGCGACCTGCAGCCGATCCAGCGCCCCAGCTGGAACTACCGCGCCGAAGACGGCGGCGGCATGATCCTGGACATGATGTGCCACTGGCGCTACGTGCTGGACAACCTGTTCGGCGAGGTCAAGTCCATCACCTGCCTGGGCGCCACCCACATCCCGCAGCGCTGGGACGAGAACGGCCAGCCTTACCAGGCGACCGCCGACGATGCCGCCTATGCCATCGCCGAACTGGTCGGCCACGGCGGCGAGCCGGTCGTCGCGCAGCTGAACATGTCGTGGGCCACGCGCGTCAACCGCGAGGACCTGGTGACCTTCCACGTCGACGGCACGCATGGCTCCGCCGTCGCCACGCTGACCGGCTGCAAGGCGCAAAGCCGCGTGAACACGCCGCGCCCGGTGTGGAACCCTGACGTGAAGCAGACCATGAAGTTCACCGAGCAGTGGCAGGAAGTGCCCGACACGCAGTTTTACGACAACGGCTTCAAGATCCAGTGGGAACACTTCATCCGCCACGTGGTGGAGGACGCGCCCTACAAGTGGACGCTGCCCGAAGGCGCCAAGGGCGTGCAGCTGGTCGAGGCCGCGCTGCAGAGCTGGCGCGAACGCCGCTTCGTCGACGTGCCCCCACTCGATTTCTCGTGAGGCCTGCACCATGGCGACGACCCTGAAGCTGCCGGCGCGCTCAGGCGCCCTGGAGGACTACACCGTGCGCGGCACGCAGCCGGTGCAACCGGCCAAGGGCGTGCAGTTCAACCGCATCGCCTACTCCGCCGCCCACGTGGTGGCCGACCCGCGTTCCGCCGTCGACCCCTGGCTGCAGGCCGCGGTGGACTGGGACGCGACCATCGCCTACCGCCAGCGCCTGTGGTCGCTGGGCCTGGGCGTCGCCGAAGCCATGGACACCGCGCAGCGCGGCATGGGCCTGGACTGGCCGACCTCGCTGGAGCTGATCCGCCGTTCGCTCGATGCGGCGCGCGACGTGCCCGGTGCCCTGATCGCCTGCGGCTGCGGCACCGACCACCTGGCGCCCCAGGATGCGAGGAACGTCGACGACGTGATCCGCGCCTACGAGGAGCAGATGGAGGCCATCGAGAAGCTGGGCGGCAGGCTGATCTTGATGGCTTCGCGCGCGCTCGCCCGCGTGGCCCGCGGTCCCGCCGATTACGAGAAGGTCTACGGCCGCATCCTGTCGCAGGCGAAGCAGCCGGTGGTGCTGCACTGGCTGGGCGACATGTTCGATCCGGCCCTGGCCGGTTACTGGGGCAGCCGCGACCTCGACGCCGCCATGGACACGGCCGTCGGCATCATCGCCGCGCGTCCGGCCAAGGTCGACGGCATCAAGATCTCGCTGCTGGACAAGGACAAGGAGATCGCCATGCGCCGCCGCCTGCCCGCTACCGGCGGGGCCGACGGAGCCGGCGTGCGCATGTACACGGGCGACGACTTCAACTACGCCGAGCTGATCGCAGGCGACGGCTGGGGGAGCGCGCCGGTGCATGGCAGGAGCGACGCGCTGCTGGGGATCTTCGACGCCATCGCGCCGGCGGCGAGTGCCGCGCTCGGCGAACTGGCGCAGGGCAACCTGGAGCGCTTCCACGCCATCCTCGGCCCCACGGTGCCGCTGTCGCGCCACATCTTCGCGGCGCCCACGCGCTTCTACAAGACCGGCGTCGTGTTCATGGCCTGGCTCAACGGCCACCAGTCGCACTTCACCATGGTGGGCGGCCAGCAGAGCACGCGCAGCCTGCCCCACCTCGCCGAGCTGTTCCGCCTGGCCGACGCGGCCAACCTGCTGGAACAGCCGGACCTGGCCGCCAGCCGCATGAAGACGCTGCTGGCCATCCACGGCGTCGACTGAGATGCCCGTTCATCGCACGACCGCGCCGACGCCGTCGCCCCGACCTGCCGACATCCCTTCCTGAACGCGATGCGCGATTTTTCAAGCGACCACCGGTGGCTGTCCATCAACACCGCCACCATCCGCAAGAGCGGCGGCGTCGAGCTGCCGCTGCCGGACATACTCGATGCCTGCGCCGAACGGGGCATCCACGCCATCTCGCCCTGGCGCGACCAGGTCCAGGCCGCGGGCCTGGCCGCGGTCGCCCAGCGGGTGCGCCAGCACGGCCTGGCGCTCTCCGGCTACTGCCGCGGTGGGATGTTCCCGGCGACGGACGCAGCTGGCCTGCGGACCGCGCGTGACGACAACCGCCGCGCCGTCGACGAGGCGGCGGAACTGGGCGCCGCCTGCCTGGTGCTGGTGGTGGGCGCCCTGCCCGGCGCGCTGCAGGGACAGGCGGCGCACAAGGACATCGCGCTGGCGCGCAGCCAGGTGCGCGACGGCATCGCCGAGTTGCTGGACCACGCGCGGCAGGCGCGCATGCCGCTGGCCATCGAGCCGCTGCATCCCATGTACGCCGCCGACCGCGCCTGCGTCAACACGCTGGAGCAGGCGCTGGACCTGTGCGACGAACTCGATGTGGACCGCAGCGGCGCGCTGGGCGTCGCCGTCGACGTCTACCACGTGTGGTGGGATCCGAAGCTGCAGCAGCAGATCGAACGCGCCGGCCGCGAGCGGCTGCTGGCCTTCCACGTCTGCGACTGGCTCACGCCCACCACCCACCTGCTGGAAGACCGCGGCATGATGGGCGACGGCGTGATCGACATTCCGCGCATCCGCGGGTGGGTCGAGGCGCAGGGCTTCGCCGGCTACAGCGAGGTCGAGATCTTCTCCAGCGCCAACTGGTGGCGCCGGCCGCACGGCGAGGTGCTCGACACCTGCATCGCGCGGCACCGCACGGCGGTGTGACGGACGGCGGCGCGCCGCGTCACACGCGCAGCGCGCAGTTACATGGCGCGCGCAGCCGCCAGCTGCGGCACCGCACGCGCCGGCGCAGCGCCCGAGGCGCCCGATTCGATCTCGCCGGAGAGCTGGCCGCCCTCCTCGATCACCACCTTGCCGTAGCGCACCTTGCCGGTGACGCGGCCGGTCGAGTAGATGACCAGCTTCTGGCGCGCGGTGAGGTTGCCGTCGAAGAGGCCGCGGATCTCGGCGACGTCGATCTCGGCCGAGCCCTTGAAGGCGCCGCGTTCGGAGATCTGAATCACGCGCGAATCCATGGTCGCCTCGACCGAACCTTCGACCACCAGCGTGTCGCAGTCGGTGATCTCCACGCCCTTGAGCTTGATGTTGGGTCCGACGGTGAGCTTGCTCTCGCCTTCCTTGGTCGCACTGGTCGCCGCTGCAGGCTGCTGCTGCACGGGCGTCGCAGGGGCCGCGGCGGCCGCAGCGGCCGCGGCATTGGGCGAGCTGCCCGGACGCCCGTAAGGCTGCTCCGCGTCACGCCGGTTGTTGTTGAAGAAGGGGGATTGCAATGCCATGGGAGCCACCTCTGAGGAAGAACTGCGAAGAGGCACGATGCTACGCAGCTCACCTATTACAAGTTCACCGCGTCGCGCAAGAAGGGTAACGAATGGCGTTGCGCGCAACCGACGCGGCTTGCGCTGTCTGGGCGCGCGCAGATGCCACGCAAGCCCGCGAATGGATACTGCCGCGCACGCCGCGGGCGTGCTACCGTGCTACCGTGCCTGCATGAAGCGCCGCACCCTGCTGCAATGGAGCGCACTGGCCGGTGCGCAAGCGGCCCGCGCGCAATCCGCACGCCCGCTCACCCGGCCGATTCCTTCCAGCGGCGAGCAGGTGCCCGTGGTCGGGCTCGGCACCTGGATCACCTTCAACGTGGGCCAGGACCCGCCGGCACGCGCCGCCTGCGCCGACGTCATGCGCGCCTTCTTCGACGCCGGCGGCCGACTGGTCGATTCGTCGCCGATGTACGGTTCTTCCCAAGGCGTGGTGGGTGACGGCCTGCGCAGCCTGGGCGCCCAGGCCCGCGTGTTCTCGGCCGACAAGGTGTGGACCGGCGGCGACGGCGCGGCGCAGATCGAGGCCTCGCGCCGCCAGTGGCAGGTGCCGCGCTTCGACCTGCTGCAGGTGCACAACCTGCTGGCGTGGGAGAAGCAGCTGGAGTTGCTGCAGCGGATGAAGGCGCAGGGCCTGGTGCGCTACGTCGGCATCACCACCTCGGAAGGTCGCCGCCACCGCGAGATGGAGACGCTGCTGCGCGACCGGCGCCTGGACTTCGTCCAGCTCACCTACAACCCCGTGGACCGCGAGGTGGAGCAGCGCCTGCTGCCGCTGGCGGCCGAGCGCGGGGTCGCGGTGCTGGCCAACCGCCCCTTCCAGGAAGGCGCGCTGACGCGGCGCCTGCAACGCCGTCCATTGCCCGGCTGGGCCGCCGAGATCGACTGCACCACCTGGGCCCAGGTGGTGCTCAAGTTCATCGTGGCGCATCCCGCGGTGACCTGCGCCATCCCGGCCACCCGCCGCGTCGACCATGTGCGCGAGAACCTGCGCGCGGCGCGCGGCCCGCTGCCGGATGCGGCCCTGCGTCGCCGCATCGTCGAGCACATCGCCAAGCTCTGAGCGGCCATGGGCGAGTGGGCGAGCTACGGCCTGGCCGATTTCCTGATGTTCTCGCCGCAGACCTGGTGGCGCCTGGTAGAGCGCTACAACGCGGCCGTGTGGCCGGCGCACGCGGGCGCGCTGCTGGCGGGCATCGCCGCCTTCGTGCTGGCACAATCGCGGCCGGCCGCCGGGGCGCTGCTGCTGGCGGCCGCCTGGGCCTGGGTCGGCTGGGCCTTCCACTGGCAGCGGTATGCCGAGATCTTCCTGGCCGGTCCCTGGCTGGCCGCGGCCAGCGGACTGGAGGCCCTGCTGCTGGTGGCGGCGGCCGCCACCTTGCGCGCCGACCCGCAACGCGGCTGGCGCGCGGCGAACGCCGCCGGCATCGCCATCGTGCTGTTCTATCCGTTGCTGGCACCGCTGGCCGGACGGCCGCTGCGCCAGGCCGAAACCTTCGGCCTGCTGCCCGATCCGACCGCGCTGGCCACCCTGGCCTGGCTGCTGGCCTGCAGCCTGCCGCCCTGGAGCCGCATCGCGCTGGCCCTGATCCCCGCCCTCTCGCTGGTCCTGGGCCTGCTGACCCGCGCGCAGTTCGCTCAGTAGGCCAGGCTGTAGCGCAAGCCGCGGAAGCGCAGCACCGCGGTGCGTGCGCCGATCTGTTCCAGCACCACGCCGGGCGCGACCTCGGCGCCCTCGGTCATCACCTGCCCGCCGACCAGCAGCATGCGCTGTGCAGCGTTCTCGGAATGGACGCCGCCGGTGATGGCGAGCTTGGGCAGTGCACGCTGCACGTCGGGCGGCAGTTCGGCGTAGGTGACGATGCGTGGCTGCGCGACCGGGGCGACCTTGGCGGCCTGCAGGGCGGCGGGCTCCGCTGGCGTCGCCAAGGGGGCCTTCAGGACGGCGGCGGCCGCGGCGGCTGGCGCGGTGGTCCGTAC
>JAEZKX010000003.1 GCA_023436025.1 Pseudomonadota bacterium
CAGTGCGGCGGCCGCCGTGGACAGCCAGCCTTGCAGGTCCGGATCGACGGTGCCGGCACTGGCGCCGCCGTCGAGCTCGGCCGGACGGGTGTCGAGCGCGCTTGCCAGCGCGGGCTCCTCGCCCAGCGAGGCGGTGGCGTCGAACACCTCGGTGCAATGGCCGCAGCGGACCCAGCCCTCGGAGATCTTCAGCTGGTCCGGGACGACGCGAAACATCGTCGCGCAGGCAGGGCAGCTGGTGATCAGGCTCATGAGCCCGCGATTGTAGGACCCGGCCTAGAAGGCGGCGGTCATGAGGATCCAGCCGTCCTCTTCGTCGCTGACGGCGAGCGTGCAGTACGGCGCATAGGCCGCTTTCAGCTCGTCCGCCTGGCGTGCGAGGATGCCCGCCAGCACCAGGTGGCCGCCGGGCGCCACGTGGCCGCACAGCAGCGGCGCCAGCACCTTCAGCGGCGTGGCCAGGATGTTCGCCAGCACGGTGTCGTAGCGGCCCTGGGCGCGCTCCGGCAGGCCCGCCGCCAGCGTGACGCCGTTGGCCTGCGCATTGTCCTCGGTGGACCGCACCGCGGCCTCATCGATGTCGACCGCGTCGACCGCGGCGGCGCCGAACTTCGCGGCGCCGATGGCCAGGATGCCGGAGCCGCAGCCGTAATCGAGCACGCGCTGGCCGCGCGGCGGGTGCGCGGCGATCCAGCGCAGGCACATCCGCGTGGTGGGATGGGTGCCGGTGCCGAAGGCCAGCCCGGGGTCGAGCCGGATCACCTCGCGCGCCGAAGCCGGCGGCTCGTGCCAGGTGGGCACGATCCAGAAGCTGGGCGTGATCTCCACCGGGTCGAACTGCGACTGGGTCAGGCGCACCCAGTCCTGGTCCTGCACCTCGGCGACACCGACCACCTGGCAGCCGGCGAAGAAATCCTGCGGCTGCAGCAGCCGGCCGGCCTCACGGGCCGCGGCTTCGTCGGCGAACAGGGCGACCACCAGCGAGCGCTGCCAGCCCTCCTTGGGCGGCGGCATGCCGGGCTCGCCGAACAGCGCCTGCTCGGCCGGCGTCTGGGCGTCGGCGTCCTCCACCGACACGCTCAGCGCGTCGAGCGCCTCCAGCGCATCGCCGACGGGCTCGACGCGGTCCTCGGGGCACAGGAGCCGCAGTTCAAACATGGGGACCGCCTAGCGCTTGTGGTGCTGCAGCCACTCTTCGAGGTAGTGGATGTTGGTGCCGCCGTCCATGAACTTGGCATCCACCATCAGCTCGCGGTGCAGCGGGATGTTGGTCTTGATGCCTTCCACCACGGTCTCGCCCAGCGCCGTGCGCATGCGCGCCAGCGCCTGCTCGCGGGTATCGCCGTGGACGATGATCTTGCCGATCATGGAGTCGTAGTTGGGCGGCACGAAGTAGTTGTTGTAGACGTGCGAGTCCACGCGCACGCCCGGGCCGCCGGGCGGGTGCCACAGCGTGATGCGGCCGGGCGAAGGCACGAAGGTGTACGGGTCCTCGGCGTTGATCCGGCATTCGACCGCATGGCCGCGGATCACGATGTCGCCCTGCTTGAACGGCAGCTTCTCGCCGGCGGCCACGCGGATCTGCGTCTTGACGATGTCGATGCCGGTGATCATCTCGGTCACCGGATGCTCCACCTGCACGCGCGTGTTCATCTCGATGAAATAGAACTCGCCGTTCTCGTAGAGGAACTCGAAGGTGCCGGCGCCGCGGTAGCCGAGCTTCTTGCAGGCCGAGGCGCAGCGGTCGCCGATCTTCTCGATCAGCTTGCGCGGGATGCCCGGTGCCGGCGCTTCCTCGATCACCTTCTGGTGGCGCCGCTGCATGGAGCAGTCGCGCTCGCCCAGGTAGACCGCGTTCTTGTGCTTGTCGGCCAGCACCTGGATCTCGACGTGGCGCGGGTTCTGGAGGAACTTCTCCATGTACACCGCCGGGTTGCCGAAGGCGGCCTGGGCCTCCGACTTGGTCATCTGCACCGCGTTGATCAGGGCGGCTTCGGTGTGCACCACCCGCATGCCGCGGCCGCCGCCGCCGCCCGCGGCCTTGATGATCACCGGGTAGCCGATCGACTTGGCGATGCGCCGGATCTCGGCCGGGTTGTCGGGCAGCTCGCCCTCGGAGCCGGGCACGCAGGGCACCCCGGCCTTGATCATGGCCTGCTTGGCCGAGACCTTGTCGCCCATGATCCGGATGTTCTCCGGCGTCGGGCCGATGAACTGGAAGCCGCTTTTTTCAACCCGCTCGGCGAAATCGGCGTTCTCGGAGAGGAAGCCATAGCCGGGGTGGATGGCCTCGGCGTCGGTCACTTCGGCCGCCGAAATGATGGCCGGCATGTTCAGGTAGCTCTGCGGCGAGGCCGCCGGGCCGATGCAGACCGCCTCCTCCGCCAGCTTCACGTACTTGGCTTCGCGGTCGGCTTCGGAATAGACCATCACCGCGCGCACGCCCAGCTCGCGGCAGGCGCGCTGGATGCGAAGCGCGATCTCGCCGCGGTTGGCGACCAGGATCTTCTTGAACATGCTTATTCGATGATGAACAGCGGCTGGCCGTACTCGACCGCCTGGCCGTTCTCGCACAGGATCTGGGTGACGGTGCCGGCCTTGTCGGCCTCGATCTCGTTGAGGATCTTCATGGCCTCGATGATGCAGACCGTGTCGCCTTCCTTCACCTGGCTGCCGACCTCGACGAAGGCCTTGGCGCCGGGCGCGGAGGCGCGGTAGAAAGTACCCACCATGGGCGACTTGACCGCATGGCCCGCGGGCTCCTGCGCTGCCGCAGCCGGCGCGGCGACGGGGGCGGGGGCCGGCGCGGCCGTGGCGGGCTGCTGCGCCTGCACGGGCACCTGCATCGGCGCCATGACCATCGCGGGGCCGCCCTTGACAATGCGGACCTTGCCTTCGGCTTCGGTGATTTCGAGTTCGGAGACGTTGGATTCCGACACCAGGTCGATGAGTGTCTTGAGTTTGCGCAGGTCCATGAGGAGAGGCTCCCACCTCGTTCTAAGAGGAACGCGAATTTACAGCAAAATTCGCTTACGTCAGTCTATTTGACGCGAAAGTCAGTTAATTTCGTTCAGCGCTCTGCCCCGGGGGCAGGACTGCGAGGCTGGCGGACGCGGCCCGCGGGTCACGCGGCGGCCGCCCAGGCCTTCAGGTCGGCTTCGTTGACCTGCCCCATTCTACGCTGGCGCACGGCCCCGTCGGGCCCGAACACCACCGTGAAGGGCAGACCGCCCGTCTGGTTTCCGAGCTGCCGACTGAGCTCGGTGCCTTCCAGTCCGGCCATGCCGATGGGAAATCCCACCGGCGCTTTCTCCAGCCACTTGCGCACCGCGCTGGGCTGGTCGACCGCCAAGCCCAGGACTTGCCAACCATTGGCCTGCTGTTGCCGGTGGAAGGCGTCCAGCAGCGGCATTTCTTCCACGCAGGGCGGGCACCAGGTCGCCCAGAAATTCAGCAACAGCGGCTTGCCGCGAAACGACGCCATGGCCAGGTCGGCGCCGGCCGGGGTCTGGAAGCGCAGGCCCCACAGGTGGGCCGAAGCAGGGTCGATGGGTCCTGGCCGCAGGCGCCACCAGGCGAGTCCGGCGCCGGCCGCGGCGGCCGCCGCGGCCACGCCGCCCAGCAGCCAGCGGCGCGAAGCCGCGGACGGGCCCTCCGGATGCTGCGTCGGCTCAGTCATCCGCCGCCTCCTGCCGCGCCATCAGCGCCCGCACCGCCTTCAGGTCGCCGCGCGGCGTGCGCCCCTGCGCATCGGGACGCAGCGCGCCGCGCAGGTCGTCATGGTCATACACCAGCAGGTGCACGCCGATGTCCTCGCCCAGCTCGCGGCTGGCGCTGTGCACGCTCAGGGCCTCGACCGGCTCGCCGTGGAAGCCGGTGACGGTGCGCGGCACATAGGCAACGCCGTGCTCGATGAGCGCGATCTCCGCCGATTTCGGGTCGTCGCAGAACAGCTGCAGATAGATGTCCGACAGGCGCGTGGCCGTGCCGTGCCAGACGGCGCCGCCCAGGTGCGGCCGGAACTGCTCCAGCCGCTCCATCCAGGTGAGCGCCAGACGGCGCAGCGCCACCAGCTCGGCCGGCTGGGTGTCGGCGTGGAACACGGAGATGTATTCGCGCACCGCGATTTCCACCGCATCGTTGTCCGGCAGGGCTGCCCGCGCGTTCAACCCCAGCTGCTTCACCGCCCGCTTCTTGGCCGGCCCGTACTCCATGCCTTCTTCCACCACCAGCCGGGCGGCGGCGGCGGCGATCTCGGCCTGCACTGTATCCATGGCGCCATTCTGCATCGGCACGGAAATGACAGGACAGCCAACAGCCGGACGCAGAGGTCGCGAAAGATACGCAGAGGTCGCAAAACAGACGAAGAAATCCTTGTTGGCTCCCTTTTGCGTCTTCTGCGTAAACTTTGCGTCCTCCGCGCGTCCGGCTGTCCGTCTCCGCAGACTCCGATAATTCGCGGATGCACATCCACATCCTCGGCATCTGCGGCACCTTCATGGGGGGACTGGCCGCGCTCGCCCGCGAGGCCGGCCACCGGGTCACCGGCTGCGACGCCGGCGTATACCCGCCCATGAGCGACCAGCTGCGCGCCCTGGGCATCGACCTCATCGAAGGCTTCGGCACCGAGCAGCTCGCCCTGCGCCCCGACGCCTGGGTGGTGGGCAACGTGGTGTCGCGCGCCCGCCTGGCCGACGGCACGCCGCGCTATCCGCTGATGGAGGCGATCCTGGACCAGGGCCTGCCCTACACCAGCGGGCCGCAATGGCTGGCCGAGCACGTCCTGCAGGGCCGCCACGTGCTGGCCGTCGCCGGCACGCATGGCAAGACCACCACCACGTCCATGCTCGCCTGGATCCTGGAACATGCAGGGCTCCAGCCGGGCTTCCTGGTGGGCGGCGTGCCGCTGAACTTCGGCGTTTCGGCGCGGCTGGGGAACACGGCGCGCCCGTTCACGCCCTTCGTCATCGAAGCCGACGAATACGACACGGCCTTCTTCGACAAGCGCAGCAAGTTCATCCACTACCGGCCGCGCACCGCCATCCTCAACAACCTGGAGTTCGACCACGCGGACATCTTCGACGACCTCGCGGCCATCGAACGCCAGTTCCACCACCTGGTGCGCACGGTCCCGTCCACCGGCCGGCTGGTCGTCAACGGCATCGAGGAGAGCCTGCAACGCGTGCTGCATGCGGGCTGCTGGAGCGAGGTACGCAGCTTCGGCGCCGCCGTCAGCGACTTCCGCGCCGAAGGCGAGCCGGGCCACTTCGAGGTGCTGGAACAGGGCCACCGCGTGGCCACCGTGCATTGGGAAGTCGGCGGCGTGCACAACCAGCTCAACGCGCTGGCGGCGATCGCCGCCGCCCAGCATGTGGGCGTGACGCCGGCCACCGCCGCGGCGGCGCTGCGCGAGTTCCGCAACGTCAAGCGCCGCATGGAAGTGCGCGGCGTCGCCGGCGGTGTGACGGTGTACGACGATTTCGCGCACCACCCCACGGCCATCCGCACCACCATCGACGGACTGCGGCGGCAGGTGGGCGCGCAGCGCATCCTGGCCGTGTTCGAGCCGCGCAGCAACACCATGAAACTTGGCACCATGAAGGCGCAGTTGCCCTGGAGCCTGGAACAGGCCGACCTGTCCTTCTGCCATGCCGGCGGACTGGGCTGGGATCCGCGCGATGCGCTGCAGCCGATGGGCGCGCGGGCGCAGGTGGCCCAGGACATCGACACCCTGGTGGCGCAGGTGCTGCAGGCCGCCCGGCCCGGCGACCATGTGCTGTGCATGAGCAACGGCGGCTTCGGCGGCATCCATGCGCGGCTGCTCGCAGCCTTCGGCCAGACGGCCTGAGGCCGCACCCGCTCAGCGCACCCGCTCAGCGCACCCGCTCAGCGCATCTGCTCCATTCCCAGCGGCGCCGGCGCCGTGCGGTCCGTTGCCGGCCGGAACATGGCGTCGTGCAGGGCATGGGCGTCCAGTTCCGAGCTGAAGACGCTGCCGGCCCCGGGATGGGTGGCCTCGGGCAGGCGCTTGCCGGGGCCGTGCGCGCGGCGCGGATTGGCCGTGATCGAGCCCACCACGTACAGCGCCGAGAGGTGGCGCGCGAGCGCGGCCTCCCCCAGGCCGGTGACCTGCTGCAGCTGGCCGAAGCCCAGGCCCGGATGGGTGTCGAGTTCGCGCAGCAGCAGCAAGTGGGCGTCGCGCAACTGGTTGGGCCGCAGCCGCGGCGGCCGCCGGAAATACAGAGGCTGCTGGCGATAGTGGGGCGGCAGCAGGTCGCGCTGGGTGCGCAGCGCATAGTTCCACATCAGCTGCGACACGCTGGTGCGCGCGAAGTGCGCCGGCACCAGCACGCATCCGTGGTCGCGGATGCACCAGGTGGCGCTGGCGAAATCGGCCGGGGTGGCCGTCGGGGCGACACCGGCACCCAGCCGCAGGTCGACCACCGCCAGCAGTTCCGCGCCCCTGAGCACCTCCCACGATCCGGCGCCCAGGGTCGGCTGGTGCTGCGCGATGCTGGAGCCTAGGCTGAACTGCGCCAGCAGGGCCTGCATGCGTGCGGCGAAGCGGTGCAGCACCTGTGCCGCCTGCTGCCGGTCGGCCAGGTCGAAAGTGAGGGCCGGCCCGCAGCCGCCGGCCTCCAGCGGCAGGGTGAAGGCGATCGGTCGGTCGACGTCGTTGAGCGACAGCTGGATGGCGCGGGCCGATGGCACGCCGGGCTGCACGCGCACCAGCCCGTTGGCGGCGATGTGCGTGCGACTGCCCTCGATCCACCAGGCATCGGCCTCGGCGAAGGGCGCGAGTTGCCAGGTGGCGCGCGCCGAGATGGCCGCCCGGGCCGCATCGGCGGCGAGCTTCTGGTGGGCCTCGCCGAACCCTGCCAGGCCCAGGCGGAGGACGGGTAGCTCGGTCTCCATGGTTACCCCTGTCGCAGCCACGGCCGGGCTGGTCAGGGGGACTATAAGGAACGCGTTACCGGTTGTAAATTCGGCTGAGCGGAACTTTTTGGCAACTCAGCCCCGGCGCTTCCGAACGGCATCGGCCAGGATGTCCAGCACCGCCACCGAGTCGTCCCAGCCGAGGCAGCCGTCGGTGATGCTCTTGCCGTATTCGAGCGTCCGGGGATCGTCCTTGCCGGGCGTGAACTTCTGCGCTCCGGACTTCAGGTGGCTTTCCACCATCACGCCGAAGACATGGCGCGAGCCGGCGGCGATCTGCCCGCCGATGTCGCGCGCGACGTCCACCTGGCGCGCCGGCTGCTTGCTGCTGTTGGCATGGCTGCAGTCGACCATCAGGGTGGCCGGCAGGCCGGCGGCTTCCAGGTCGCGGGCGGCGGCCTCAACGCTCGCGCGGTCGTAGTTGGGCGCCTTGCCGCCGCGCAGGATGACGTGGCAGTCGCGGTTGCCGTTGGTCTGCACGATGGCCACCTGGCCGTTCTTGTGCACCGACAGGAAGTGGTGCGGCTGCGCCGCCGCCTGGATGGCGTCGGTGGCGATGCGGATGTTGCCGTCGGTGCCGTTCTTGAAGCCGATCGGCGCCGACAGGCCCGAGGCCAGCTCGCGGTGCACCTGGCTCTCCGTCGTGCGGGCGCCGATCGCGCCCCAGGAAATCAGGTCGCCGATGTACTGGGGCGAGATCACGTCCAGGAACTCGCTGCCGGCGGGCACGTCCAGGCGGCTGATGTCGATCAGCAGCTGGCGGGCGATGCGCAAGCCCTCGTCGATGCGGTAGCTCTCGTCCAGGTAGGGATCGTTGATCAGCCCCTTCCAGCCGACGGTGGTGCGCGGCTTCTCGAAGTACACGCGCATCACGATCTCCAGCGTGTCGGCGTACTTGGCGCGCTCCTGGCGCAGCTTGCGGGCGTACTCCAGCGCCGCTTCGGGATCGTGGATGGAGCAGGGGCCGATGACCACCAGCAGGCGGTCGTCGCGGCCGGCCATGATGTCCTGGATGGCGTGGCGCGTGCGCGCGATCAGCCCCTCGGCCGGGGTGTCGCGGATCGGGAAGAACCGGATCAGGTGTTCGGGAGGAGGAAGCACGGTGATGTCCTTGATGCGCTGGTCGTCGGTGTCGCTGGTCTGGTCGACGGACTGCGCATACCAGGCATCGCTGGGGGCATTCGGCTTGGGGCTCATGACGTGCTTTCTCGGGGACTGTGACGGGAGGACAAAAAAAAAACCGCCGGGGACCGGCGGTTTTCTGGAGGTTCGTTGCGTTTGTCGCGGGTACGCTCAGATCTCTCTTCCGCCGGGGGCGCTGGAGAACCAAAAGTAGCCAAAGAAGAAGGCGCGAACGGAACGCATGACGAGCAATCTACCACGGACTTCGCCGCGCTGCATCAAAAATCTCCGGAATCCCTGCGCGCAGGTCAACGACGCAGGCGCTGCCACCACTGCAGCGCACGCGCCACCCGGGGCGGCTGCGACTCGTCCAGCCCGGCGTCCGTCGCCTCGCCCTCGCGGCGCAGCCACTGCTCGTACATGTCGATCAGCAGCATGCCTTCGCCCAGGGTCCGCCAGGCGATCAGTTCGAACTCCTCGGCGCTCACGCCCAGCTGGTCCTCCCAGGGGTCGACGTTGAGCAGCCACTGGCCGATGAGAACCCGGAAGTTGTTGAGGGCGTGCAGGTAGCCGGCGTACTCGTAGAGCCCGCGCCAGCCGATGCCGAGGCCGACGACCAGCGCGCGGTGGTCGCGCAAGGCGGTGAGCATGTCCACCAGGTGGGGCGCGGCATGCGCGCGCGCCCGGTCCTGCCGCAGCACGCGGATGACGCGCTCGGCTTCGCTCGCCACGCGGGCCATCCCCTCGGAGAGAAGGCGCGAGTCCTCGTCGGCGACGGCCTCGCGCAGGAACTGGCTGAGGTCGCCGAAGGTGTTGATGCTGGGCAGATGCGTGCTGGGTTGGCACGGCAGGCTGGAGGCCGGGGGCCCGCTCATGCGCGCACCCCCGCCGGGCCCGCCACGGCCGGACTCGAAAGCGGTGTGGAAGACGGGCTCAGGCGGTGCCGCCGACGGTCAGGCCGTCGATGCGCAGGGTCGGCTGGCCGACCCCCACGGGCACGCTCTGGCCTTCCTTGCCGCAGGTGCCCACGCCGGAGTCGAGCTTCATGTCGTTGCCGATCATGCTGACGCGCGTCAGCGCGTCCGGGCCGTTGCCGACGATGGTGGCGCCCTTGACGGGGTAGAGGATCTTGCCGTTTTCGACCCAGTAGGCCTCGCTCGCCGAAAAGACGAACTTGCCGGAGGTGATGTCGACCTGGCCGCCGCCGAAGTTGGTGGCGTACAGGCCCTTCTTGATGGAGGCGACGATCTCCTGCGGATCCTTGTCGCCGCCCAGCATGTAGGTGTTGGTCATGCGCGGCATCGGGATGTGCGCATAGCTCTCGCGCCGGCCGTTGCCGGTGGCGGGCACGCCCATCAGGCGGGCGTTCATGGAATCCTGGATGTAGCCGCGCAGGATGCCGTCCTCGATCAGCACGTTGCGCTGGCTCGGGTTGCCTTCGTCGTCGACGTTGAGCGAGCCGCGGCGGTCGGCGATGGTCCCGTCGTCCAGCACGGTCACGCCGGGGGCGGCCACCCGCTGGCCGATGCGGCCGCTGAAGGCACTGGAGCCCTTGCGGTTGAAGTCGCCCTCCAGGCCGTGGCCCACCGCCTCGTGCAGCAGGATGCCGGGCCAGCCCGGGCCCAGCACCACGGTCATCTCGCCGGCGGGCGCCGGGCGCGACTCGAGGTTGGTGAGGGCCGCGCGCACGGCGTCGTCGACATAGCCCTGCAGGCGCGCATCCTCGAAGTAGGCCAGGCCGAAGCGGCCGCCGCCGCCGCCCGAGCCCATCTCGCGGCGGCCGTTCTGCTCGGCGATCACCGTCACCGACAGGCGCACCAGCGGGCGCACGTCGGCCGCCAGGGTGCCGTCGGCGCGCGCCACCAGCACCACGTCGTATTCGCTCGCCAGTCCGGCCATCACCTGCGCCACGCGCGGATCCTTGGCGCGGGCCATCTGCTCCACCCGCTCCAGCAGCCGGACCTTGGCCGTGCTGTCGAGCGTGGCGATGGGATCGACGCCCGCGTACAGCGAGCGGCTGCCGGCGATCACGGGCGCCGCCACCTTGGCGCGGCCGCTGCGCGAGGCCGACGCGATCGAGCGCACGGTGCGCGCCGCGTCGAGCAGCGAGGCATCGGAGATGTCGTCGGAATAGGCGAAGGCGGTCTTCTCGCCGCTGACCGCGCGCACGCCCACGCCCTGGTCGATGCTGAAGCTGCCGGTCTTGACGATGCCCTCTTCCAGGCTCCAGCCTTCGCTGCGGGTGTACTGGAAGTACAGGTCGGCATCGTCCACCTTGTGTGCGCGGATCTCGGCCAGCGCCTTGGCGAGGTGCGTCTCGTCGAGGCCAAAGGGTTCGAGCAGCAGCGCCCGCGCAGTGGCCAGGCGCTCGATGGTGGGTTCGCGGGAGATCATCGGACCATTGTAGGCCGCACCCCGCTGCCCACGCGGCGAGGTGTCTTCAGGCGGGGCCGGCGAGCGTCCTTGGCAACTGCTGCCGCCGCAGGTCGGCCAGCAATGCCCGCGCGCTGGGGTAGCGCTGGTGGGGCTGCTTGGCCATGAGGCGGTCGATGACCGGCTGCAGGTCCTGGTGCGGCGGCGGCAGCCGCGGCACCGGCGAGGACAGGTGGTGGGCCAGCAGCTGCTGCAGCGACTCGGCCTGGAAGGGGCGGCTGCCGGTGAGCATCTCGAACAGCATCACGCCCAGGCTGTAGAGGTCGGTCGCCGGCGTGATGGGCTGGCCCGCGGCCTGCTCCGGACTCAGGTAATAGGGGGTGCCCACCACGTCGCCGTGCCGGGTGCGCAGCAGATCGTCGTTGTCCTGGTGCAGCAGTGACTTGGCCACGCCGAAGTCGGCCACGGCGACGCTGCCGTCGCGCCGCAGCATGATGTTCTCGGGCTTGAGGTCCCGGTGGACGATGCCGTGGGCATGGATGGCATCCAGCGCCGCCGCCACCTGCATCGCCACCTCGAGCGCGCGCGCCGGCGCCATGCCCGCCCGCAGCTCCGCGCGCAGGTCGCCACGCTCGAAGTACTCCATGGCGATGTAGGCGTGGTCTTCGGTGAAGCCCTGGTCGTAGATGCGGATCACGCCCGGGTTGGTGATGCGCGACAGCAGCACGTACTCCTGGATGAAGCGCGCCAGGTGGTCGCTGCTGGCCCAGCCACCGGTGTGCAACACCTTCAGCACCACCGGCAGGCGGTCGCCGGCGCGCTCGCCGAGGTAGACCTCGGTCATGCCGCCGGCCGCGAGCTTGCGCGTCAGGCGGTAGTCGGGCAGCCGCAGCGCCGTCCCGCCATCGCCGAAACGGTGCGACTTGAACGCCGACAGCTTGCTGCGCAGCGCCCCCTTCACGGCCCGCGCGGTGATCTCGGAGTTGATGCGCACCGCCTGCTCGATCTCGGCCGCGCGCTCGACCGCCAGGCCCAGGCCGTGCTGGCGGTCGGCGGGGCTGGCCTCCAGGCCAAGCACCTCGGCCACCTCGATCCATCCATGCCGACCGCGCACCTCCAGCGCCGTGACGCCGCCGGTCTGCACGCCGGGGCCGGCGGCCTGCAGGACCGCCGTGCTGGCCACCACGGTCCAGCCCAGCTCCTTGCTGGCGCCTTCCAGCCGGGCGGCGGTGTTGACCGTGTCGCCGATGGGCGTGATCTCCTTCTGCGCACCGGCGCCCAGGCGGCACAGGCTGACCTCGCCGCAATGCAGGCCGGCGCCGATCGCGAAAGGCGGCAGGCCACGGTCGGCGAACCGCCGCGCCAACCAGTCGCGGAACTGGTGCGTGACCAGGACCAGCGCCAGGGCGGCCGAGACCGCGCGGCGCGCGGCCGGCAGCGCCGGGCCATCGTCGGCGAACACGGCCAGCAGGCCGTCGCCGATGAACTTGAGGTGCCGGCCTCCGTGGGCCAGCAGGGCCGGCGCGGCCCGGTCGAAATACTGGGTCAGCAGCTCGGCCACCTCGGCGGCGCCGATCTTCTCGGCCAGCGCGGTGAAGCCGCGGATGTCGGAGAACAGCACGGTGGCCTGCAGCACGTCCTCGGCCACGGTGCCGGCAGGCGCCTGCGGCACGAAGCGATCGGCCGGCGCATCGGCGCCCAGGCTGGCCGTGAAGGCGCGCCGCAGGTGGTCCTCGCGCAGTTGCACCGCCGACTCGATGGACTCCTGGAGGCGTTGCCGCTTCTTCAGCAGCCCGTCCAGCGCCTCCAGCAGTTCGCCACGCGTGAACGGCTTGGGCAGGTAGTCATCGGCGCCCGCCGTCATGCCGCGCCGCATGCTGGCGCGGTCGTCCAGCGCGGTCAGCATCATCACGGCGGTGGTGGCGAGCGCGGGCTCGGCCCGCAGCGCCTGCACCAGGGCGAAGCCGTCCATGCCGGGCATGTTGGCATCGGTGATCACGACCTCGGGCCGCAGCGCCCGCGCGCGCTCCAGCCCTTCCACGCCATTGCCGGCGGACAGGGCCGCGTGGCCCTCGAGCTGCAGCAGCCGCACCACGTTGTTGCGGATGGCCGGATCGTCCTCGACCACCAGGATGGTGCTCATCGCCCAGGCCCCCGGTGCGAGGCCGCGGCCCGGCCGCCGCTGGTGCCCACGCCGACGCTGCCGAACGTGCGCGCCATGGCCGACGCCTCAGCTCTGGACCAGGCGCTTGGCCTTGGAGATCGACATCAGGATGCCCAGGGCCATTCCCAGCGTGACCATGGCGGTGCCGCCGTAGCTGATGAAGGGCAGCGGCACGCCCACCACAGGCAGGATGCCGCTGACCATGCCCATGTTCACGAAGGCATAGGTGAAGAAGATCATGGTCATGGCCCCGGCCAGCAGCCGCGAGAACAGCGTCGGCGCCTCCAGCGCGATCACCAGGCCGCGCAGGATGAGGAACAGGAAGCCGCCGATGAGGCAGAGGTTGCCCACCAGGCCGAACTCCTCGGAGTAGGCGGCGAAGATGAAATCGGTGGTCCGCTCGGGAATGAACTCCAGGTGGGTCTGGGTTCCCTGCATGAAGCCCTTGCCCAGCAACCCGCCCGAGCCGATGGCGATCATTCCCTGGATGATGTGGAAGCCCTTGCCCAGCGGGTCCTTGGTGGGGTCGAGCAGCGTGCAGACGCGCTGGCGCTGGTATTCGTGCAACACCACCCAGTCGGCGCCTTCGGCACACAGGGTCGACTCGAAGCCCACCAGCAGCACGATGCCGACGGCAGCGACCAGCACCGGCGGAATGACGAGCTTCCAGGACAGGCCGGCGAAGAAGATCACCGACAGGCCGGCTGCCATCACCAGCAGCGAGGTGCCGAGGTCGGGCTGCTTCAGGATGAGCCCGACCGGTATTGCCAGCAACACCCCGGCCACCACGAAATCCAGCGGCCTCAGCTGACCTTCGCGCTTCTGGAACCACCAGGCCAGCATCAGGGGCAGGCCGATCTTCAGCATCTCGCTCGGCTGGATGACCACGCCGACATTGACCCAGCGCTTGGCGCCTTTCTTCGTGATGCCGAACACCGCCACCGCGACCAGCAGAGCCACCCCGACGACGTACAGCGGCACCGCGAAGCTCATGATGCGCTGCGGCGGTACCTGGGCGATGACGAACATCAGGAAGCCCGCGATGAGCATGTTGCGGCCGTGGTCGAAGAAGCGCGTGCCATGGTCGTAACCGGACGAGTACATGGTCAGCAGTCCCGCGCAGGCCAGCAGGAACACCGCGAAGGCCAGCGGGCCGTCGTAGCCCCGGAACATCGGCGCGACGCGCTGGCGGATCGTGGGTTTCTCGAAGACGGCGGCCATGGCAGGGATTATCGCCCTCATCCCAATGGCCAATGGGCGCCGGAAGCCAGCCAAGCGCTGCTACGATGGGCCGCACCCTGCCGCTGGGTTGCCGCATTCGCCACCATGAACATCCTCGTCGTCGACGACCATCCCCTGTACCGCAGCGGCGTGGTCTACACGCTGCAGAGCACCGGCCGCGACCTGCAGGTGTTCGAGTTTCCCGTCATCGACGCCGCGCTGGCCCGGCTCGACCAGGGCCTGCATGCCGACCTGATGATCCTCGACCTGCAGATGCCGGGTTACACGGGCCTGGACTCGCTCAACGAGGTGCGCAACCGCCGTCCCGAAGTGCCCGTGCTCATCCTTTCCGCCAACGACGATCCGGCCGTGGTGCGCGACTGCATCGAACGCGGCGCCTTCGGCTTCGTGCCCAAGTCCGCGCCCAGCGAACAGTTCACCACGGCGCTCGAGCTGGTGCTCGCTGGTGGCGTCTACCTGCCTCCCACCAGCCTGAGCGTCGCCGCACCGGCCAGCCGCGCCCAGCAGGATGCCTGGAGCCGGCTCGGCGCCCGCCTGACCGAACGGCAGCGCCAGGTGCTGATGGGCATCGTGCAGGGCAAGCCCAACAAGGTGATCGCGCGCGACCTGGGGCTGTCCGACACGACCGTGAAGTCACATGTGGCGCACATCCTCGATGCGCTGGTGGTGTCGAACCGGACCGAAGCCGTCTACGCCCTGGCGCGCGCCGGCCTGACCCTGCGCGACCTGGAAACGGCCCCGCCGCCCGAGATGTCCTGAGGCGCACGAGGTGTCCTGAGGCGCCCGAGAAGTCCTGAGGCAACCGAGGTGTCCTGAAGCGCACGAGGTGTCCTGAAGGCGCTCAAGGTGTCCCGAGGCACCCGACGTGTCCTGAGGCGCATGACGTGTCCTCAAGCGCACGAGGCGTCCTGAGCCGCCCGAGGCGTCCTGAAGGGCCCGCCCGGTGGACTGCGGCCGGGCGCGGCCCTTCTTCAGGCCGGCAGCCGCCCCCGCAGCTCGCGCTGCAAGCCTTCCAGCAGGCGCTCGGGGGTCACCGGCTTCTGCAGCACCGGCACGCCGAGGTCGCGTTCGGCGATGTCGTGTTCGCCCGAGACCACCAGTGCCGGCACGTCGCCATAAGCCCTGCGCAGCGTTGCGATCGCGTCCAGCCCGGTGCCTTCGCCCAGCCGGAAGTCGGCCACGATGATGTCGGGACTGGCCCCCTGGCGCCGCAGCACCTCCTGCACCTGCGTCACGCCGGCGCCGCCCACCACCCGGGCCCCGGCCTCGCGCAGCCAGGCGCACAGCGCCTCGCGCGCCAGCCGGTCGTTCTCGATCACGGCGATGCACAGGCCGTTCAAAGGCGCGTCGGCCGGCGGGCTTTCCAGCCCGTTGGTGGGCGCGTGGGCTTCCTGCTGCACCAGCGGCAGGCGGATGGCCACGCGCGTGCCTTGGCCGGGATGCGACTGCAGCTCCAGCGGCGCCTGCATCAGGTCGGCCATGTGCTTGCAGATCGCCAGGCCCAGGCCGATGCCCTCGGCCTCGGCCTGGGTTGCCGAGCGGCCACGGTAGAAGGCCTTGAAGGCCTGGGCGCGGTCCTCGGCGCTCATGCCCACGCCCTGGTCCTGTACCGAGATCTCGGCCGTGCCCTCGCCGCGCTGCACGCGCAGCGTGATCTGGCCGGCCAGCGAATACTTGAAGGCGTTGTCGAGGAAATTGCGCAACACCCGCTCCAGCAGCACCGGGTCGGCCGCCACCGTCAGCGGTGCGTCGACTTCGAGGTGGAAACGCAGGCCGCGGGCGGCGCATTTCTCGGCGTAGCCGGTGATGGCCGCCTGCACCAGGCGCTCCAGCTGCACCGGCTGCACCACGGCCTTCATGGTGCCGGCGTCGATCTGCGCGAAATCGACCAGGTGCCGGAACATGCCGTCGATGGATTCTCCGGTGCGGGCGATCTGCAGCGCCATGGCGTCGCGGCGCGCGGTGTCGGTGGACTTGCGGAAGATGTCCGAGAGGAACAGCAGCGCCTGCACCGGCTGGCGCAGGTCGTGGCTGGCCGCGCCGAGGAAGCGGGAGCGGGCCCGTTGCGCCTCCTGCTGGCGTTCCAGCGCCTGGCGCAGCTGGCTCACCAGGGAAGCGTTCTCCACCGAGGCATCGACCGCGTCGCGCAGCTGGGCCAGGATGAGGTAGGACAGCCGCACCATCAGGCTGCCACCCAGCAGCATGCCGACGCCGACCATCACCATTTCGCCCCGCTCGGCATGCTGCATCCACGCCAGGAAGACGGCGGCGAAGCAGGCGAACAGGAAGGCCGCGTAGATGCGCGGCTGGACCGCCAGCACGGACACCCCGATGCAGGCCCAGCCGATGGCGAGGATGGTCAGGACGCCCAGGTCGTCCATGATGAGCGGCTGCGAGAACAGCGGCACCGAGGCCGGTCCCAGCCAGCCGGTGAAGGCGGCGGTGGCGGCGATGCGGCGCAGGGTCCGGGGCGTGGCGCCCTGGTGCAGCACCAGCTGGTGGAAGTACGGCTGGCGCGCCAACATCAGCGTGGCGAACGGCAGGTACCAGGTCAGGTAGAGGCCCCAGCCGTGCGAGGGCACGTAGACGAGCCCGAACAGCGCGCCGATGGCGATGGCCACTGCCGCGCCCGCCCTGGACTGCGCGAGGATCATCCGCACGCTGCGCCTGACGAGCTCCTCCGATCCGGGCCCTCGACCCATGGATTCCGGTTGTCCCACCGAATGCCCCACTTCCTGTTGCTGGAAGTTTCGCCCAGAACGGCCAGGCCTGTGGGGTCTCCGCCGTTAGGATGAGGTATGACAAAAGTCTCGCACCTGCTCTACTTGCACGGATTCCGTTCGTCGCCCCAATCGACCAAGGCCCGGCGGATGGCGGCGGTGGTGCGAGAACGCCACCCCGCGGTCACCTGGTGGTGCCCGCAGCTGCCGCCCTCGCCGCGCGCCGCGATGGCGCTGGTTGCCGAAGGCATCGCCGGCTGGCCGCGCGAGCGGATGGCCGTGGTGGGCTCCTCGCTGGGCGGCTACTACGCCACCTGGGTCGCCGAGGCGACAGGCTGCCGCGCCGTGCTGCTCAATCCGGCCGTCCATGCGGCCCGCGACCTCGCGCGCCAGGTCGGTCAACAGGTGGCATGGCATGACCCCGACGAGCGCTTCTACTTCGCGCCGGAGTACGTGGACGAACTGCGGGCCCTGGCATGCGGCCCGGTGGCCGACCCCGGGCGCTACTTCGCCCTCATTGCCAAGGGCGACGAAGTCCTGGACTGGCGCGAGATGCGCGACCGCTATCCCGGCGCCCACCTGAAGCTTCTGGAAGGCAGCGATCACGCGCTGTCGGAATTCGACGCCCACCTCGACGAGGTGCTGGCGTTCCTGGACCTGGCCT
>JAEZKX010000006.1 GCA_023436025.1 Pseudomonadota bacterium
CGCAGCGCCTGCGCCGCCGTCTCGCGGGCAGCCGGGTCGTAGGCGCGGATGCGCGCGCCGCCCGCGAGCAGCGCCTCGATGATGGCCAGACTGGAGGCCTCGCGCACGTCGTCGGTGTTGGCCTTGAAGGCCAGGCCCCAGATGGCGATGGTGCGGCCGCGGACGTCGCCGCCGAAATGGCCGAGGATCTTTTCGGCCAGCAGCCGGCGCTGGCGGGCGTTGACCTGCTGGGCCGAACGCATCAGCTCCGCCGGCTCGCCGGCCTCCTGCGCGGTGTGGATCAGCGCGCGCAGGTCCTTGGGAAAGCAGGAACCGCCGAAGCCGGCCCCGGCGTACAGGAAGTGCGGGCCGATGCGCGGGTCGGCGCCGACGCCGCGGCGCACCTGCTCGATGTCGACCTGCAGCCGGTCGGCGATGTTGGCCAGCTCGTTCATGAACGAGATGCGCACCGCCAGCATGCAGTTGGAAGCGTACTTGGTGAACTCCGACGAGCGCAGGTCCATGAAGAAGATGCGCTCGTGGTTGCGGTTGAACGGCGCATAGAGCTCGCGGAAGACGGCGCGCGCGGCGTCGTCACCGGCATCGAGGCCCACCACGATGCGGTCGGGCCGCATGAAGTCCTCGACCGCCAGGCCTTCCTTCAGGAACTCGGGGTTGGACGCGACCGAGGCCCGGTGCGGCACGCCGCGCTCGCGCAGGGCCTCCTGCAGCACCTGCCGGACGCGGTCGCAGGTTCCCACCGGCACGGTCGACTTCACCACGACCAGGGTGTCGCGCGTCATGCGCAGTCCCAGCTCGCGCGCGGCGGCGAGCACGTGCGTGAGGTCGGCCGAGCCGTCCTCGTCGGACGGGGTGCCCACGGCGATGAAGACCACCGCGGCATGGGCCACGGCCTCGTCGTAGTCGGTGGAGAAGCGCAGTCGGCCCGCGGCGAGGCCGCGCGCGACGACCGCATCGAGCCCGGGCTCGTGGATCGGGATGCCGCCGGCGCGCAGGCGCTCCACCTTGGCGGCGTCGGTGTCGATGCACAGGACGTGGTTGCCGGTGTCGGCCAGGCAGGCCCCGGTGACGAGGCCGACATAGCCGGAGCCGATGACGCTGATCTTCATGAAGGCAGTCGAAGGTAAGCGGGAATTCTACGGGTGGACCATGTGTCCGGAAGTGACCAGGTCACAGCAACACGATGTCGTACTGCTCCTGGCCCATGGCGCTTTCGCTTTGCAGCGAGATCGGCTTGCCGATGAAGTCGGACAGCCCCGCCAGGTGCTGGCTCTCCTCGTCGAGGAACAGCTCGATCACCTTGGGGGATGCGATGATGCGGTACTCGCGCGGGTTGAACTGCCGCGCCTCGCGCAGGATCTCGCGCAGGATGTCGTAGGCCACCGTGCGCGGCGTGCGCACCGTGCCCTTGCCGCTGCACACCGGGCACGGCTCGCACAGCATGTGGGCCAGCGATTCGCGGGTGCGCTTGCGCGTCATCTCGACCAGGCCCAGCTGCGAGAAGCCGCCCGCCATGGTCTTGACGCGGTCGCGGCCCAACTGCTTGCGGAACTCCGCCAGCACCGCCTCGCGGTGGTCGTCGCGCTGCATGTCGATGAAGTCGACGATGATGATGCCGCCCAGGTTGCGCAGCCGCAGCTGCCGGGCGATGCCCTGGGCCGCCTCGAGGTTGGTCTTGAAGATGGTGTCGTCGAAGTTGCGCGAGCCGACGAAGCCGCCCGTGTTGACGTCGATGGTCGTCAGCGCCTCGGTCTGGTCGACGATGAGGTAGCCGCCCGACTTCAGGTCCACCCGCCGGCCCAGGGCCTTGGCGATCTCCTCGTCGACCGAGTACAGGTCGAAGATCGGCCGTTCGCCCTTGTAGAGCTGCAGCTTGGCCGCGGCGGCCGGCATGAACTCCTGGCCGAAGGCCTGCAGCAGGCCGAACTGCTCGCGCGAATCGATGCGGATGGTCTGGGTGGCGTCGGTCACCAGGTCGCGCAGCACCCGCTGCAGCAGGCTCAGGTCCTGGTGCAGCAGCGCCGGCGGCGGCAGCCGCATGGCGGCGGCGCGGATGCGCGCCCAGGTCTTGCGCAGGTAGGCGATGTCCTCGGCCAGTTCGGCGTCGCTCGCGTCCTCGCCGTTGGTGCGCAGGATGAAGCCGCCGCCGGCGTCGCCCACCAGCTTGCCCAGCCGGCGCCGCAGGGCGTCGCGCTGGTCGGCCGGGATCTTCTGCGAAACGCCCACGTGGTCGTCCTGCGGCAGGAACACCAGCAGCCGCCCGGCGATGCTGATCTGCGTGGACAGGCGCGCGCCCTTGGTGCCGATCGGGTCCTTGATGACCTGCACCATCAGCGACTGGCCTTCGAACACCTGCTTCTCGATCGGCAGCGGCGGCTGGCCGTTGCGCGCCAGCGCCGGCGGCTCGCCATCGGGCTGGCGCTGCCAGACGTCGGCCACATGCAGGAAGGCGGCGCGCTCCAGGCCCATGTCGATGAAGGCCGACTGCATCCCGGGCAGCACGCGGGCGACCTTGCCGAGATAGACGTTGCCGACCAGGCCGCGCTCGAGGGTGCGTTCGACGTGCAGCTCCTGCACGGCGCCGTTCTCGACGATGGCGACCCGCGTTTCCTGGGGCGACCAGTTCACCAGGATGTCCTGCTGCATCTTCTTGTTTCCTTGCACGGGCGTCCTGGCATCAGGATAACCGAGGAATCCATGCGCCTCGGGCCGCGGCCTGCCGCCGTTTGCCGCCCGCAACGCTCCCGTCACCCGGACGAGGCAGACGTGCGCCGCGCCCGCGCGGCCCAGGGCCGGCGGGGCCGCGGCGGGACTTTTTCACCAGCGCAGGCCAGCCTGCTTCAGCAGGCGCGCGGTCTCGTGCAGCGGCAGGCCCATGATGCCCGTGTACGAACCCGCGATGCGCACGATGTGGGCAGCCGCCCGGCCCTGCACCGCATAGGCGCCGGCCTTGCCCATGGGCTCGCCGCTGGCGACATAGGCCCGGATCTCGGCGGCCGTCATCGGGGCGAAGGTCACCCGCGAATCGTTCAATGCGGTGAAGCGGCGCCGCCCCGCCTGCACGGCCACGGCCGTCAGCACGCGGTGCGTGCCGCCCGCCAGTTCGCGCAGCATGCGGGTGGCGTCGGCGGCATCGGCCGGCTTGCCGTAGATCACGCGCCCGCGCGCCACGGTGGTGTCCGAGCACAGCACCGGCGCCGGCGGCAGGCCGCGCCGCCGCAAGCGGTCCAGGGCCGCATCGAGCTTGAGCCCGGTGACGCGTTGCACGTAGGTCGCCGGCGCCTCGCCGGGCCGCACCGCCTCGAGCGCCTCGCTGTCCTCGTGCGCGTCCGGCAGCAGCAGTTCGTGGCGCACGCCCAGCTGCTCCAGCAGCTGGCGGCGGCGCGGGCTCTGGGAGGCGAGGTAGAGGAAATCCATGGTCGTTGGCGTCGTTTTCGTTGGCATCCGCACCGGGGCGACAGCGCCCGAAAGGGGCAGCCGCGGCCCGCCCCGGCCGCTCACTCGCGGTGGTAGGGATGGCCGGCGTTGATGGACCAGGCGCGATAGAGCTGCTCGGCCAGCAGCACCCGCACCATGGCATGCGGCAGGGTCAGGTCCGACAGCCGGATGCGTTCGTGCGCCGCCTGGCGCAGGCCCGGGTCGAGCCCGTCGGGCCCGCCGATCAGGAGCGCCACCACGTCGTTCTCCAGCGGCCAGGCCTTGAGCCGGGCGGCCAGCGCCATGGTGGTGAGCGCGGTTCCACGCTCGTCCAGCGCGACCACGCGCGCCCCCTTGGGGATGGCGGCCTCGATGCGCGCGCGCTCCGCCGCCAGCAGCGTCTGCAGGGTCTTGGAGCCGCGCGGCTCGGTCTTGACCGCCTTCAGCTCCAGCCGCATGTCGGGCGGGAAGCGCTTGGCATAGTCGTCCCAGGCGGTCTGCGCCCAGTCGGGCACGCGCTGGCCGACGGCCACGACCAGCAGGCGCATGCTCAGGACCGGGGTGCAGACTTCCGGGCGGGCGCCTTCTTGGCGGCGCTCTTGGCGGCGCTCTTGGCGGCGCTCGTGGCCGCCGTCTTGGCCGCCGTCTTGGCCGCCGTCTTGGCGCCGGTCTTGGCAGCGCCACTCCTGGCCGGCGCGCGTGAAG
>JAEZKX010000346.1 GCA_023436025.1 Pseudomonadota bacterium
GCGCACGCCGCCGCGCGCCAGTTCGTCGCTGGCGTGCTCGAAGCGCACCGCGCCCACCAGGGACGGGTCCAGCCGCAGCACGCTGCCCACCGTCACCGACGACAGCACCTCCACCGCCGGCTCCGGCGGCTGCAGGCCCTGGTCGAGGAAGGCCGTCATCCATGCCTGGCGCACCAGCGTGTCCTTGGGCGGCGCCACCCAGGGCGCCGCCTGCAGGTCGGCCCAGCGCAGCTTGCGCCGCGCCGCCAGCGGCGAGGCGGTGGCGCACAGCACGCACAGTTCGTCCTGCAGCAGGATCTCGGGCCGCAGCAGCGGCAGCAGGTCGCTGGTCAGCAGCTCCGGCGTGATGGCGCCGAACACGCAATCGAGCTCGCCATCGAGCAGGCGCTGGATCATGTCGCGCACGCGCCCCTCCTGCACCTGCACCCGTGCGCCCGGCAGGCGCCGCCGCAGTTGCACGATGGCCTGCGGGACCGCGGCCGTCACCGACAGCGTGCCGACCCGCAGCACGCCCTCGGCGCCGGTGCGCAGCGCATCCACTTCGTCGCGGCCGCGCGCCAGTTCGCCCAGCATCACGCGGGCGCGGTAGGTGGCCGCCTGGCCGAGCGCGTTGGCGGCCAGGCCCTGCGGGCTGCGCTCGAAAAGGCGGGCGCCGAAGCCGGCCTCGACTTCGGCCAGCATCTTGCTCAGCGCCGGCTGGCTCAGGTGCAGGCGGACGGCGGCGGCGCGCATGGTGCCGGCATCGGCCAGCGCCACCAGGAGTTCCAGGTGGCGCAGGCGTAGGCGGCGGACGAGGTAGTCGGGGCTGGTGCTCAAGCTGCGTGGGCGTGATCGCATGGAGTGATCACCCCATCAGCATTATCGATTTTCCAGGAATCGCCGGGCGCCCTATGGTGCGGGCCATGCCAGCTTCATCCTCCCGCGCGCCCGCCACCCCGCTCGCCGGCGTGCGCGTCCTCGACTTCGGCCAGTACATCGCCGGGCCCGGCGCCGCCCAGGTGCTGGCGGAACTCGGCGCCGACGTGGTGAAGGTCGAGCCGCTGGCCGGCGACCAGGCGCGCCACATCGGCCGCTATGGCGAGGCCATGGTCCGTGCCTACAACCGCGGCAAGCGCTCGATCGCGCTGGACCTCAAGAGCGAGGCCGGCCGCGCGGTGGCCTGGCGGCTGCTGGAAGGCTGCGACGTGGTCATCCAGAACCTGCGCCCGGGCGCGGTCGACAAGCTGGGGCTGGGCCCGGCGGCCGTGCGTGCGCGCCATCCGCGCATCGTCTACCTGTCCATCACGGGCTTCGGCAGCGCCGGCCCCTCGCGCGACCGCCCCGGCTACGACATCGCGGCCCAGGCGGAGAGCGGCCTGATGGCGGTGACCGGCGAACCCGACCGGCTGCCGCAGAAGGTGGGGGTGCCCATCGTCGACGCGGCGGCCGCGCAGCTCGGCGCCCAGGCGGTGCTGGCGGCGCTCTACGGCCGCGAGAAGTCGGGCCAGGGCGCCACGCTCGAGACCTCGCTGCTCGAAACCGCCTTGCACCTGCAGGCGGCGACCTGGTGCGAATACCTCGGCGGCGCGCCGGAGCCCACCCGCATCGGCGACGGCCAGCCGCACAACGCCCCGGCGGCCGACGTCATTCCCACGCGCGACGGCCACATCGTGCTGTCGGCGTACGCCGAGGAGCACTGGCGGCGCTTCTGCCGCGTGGTGGAGCGCGACGACCTGGCCGACGACCCGCGCTTTTGCAGCAATGCCCAGCGCGTGGCGCACCGCGCCGAACTGCGCGCGGTGCTGCGCGCCTGCCTGTCCGGCTACAGCACCGACGAATGCGTGGCCTTGCTGGGGCGAAACCAGATCGTGGTCGGCGCGGTGCGGCGCTACCGCGACGTGCTGGACAGCGAGGACGTGCGCGCCAGCGGCATCCTGGTCGAGGCCGCGGCGCCGGGCGCCGCGCCCTACCGAGCGGTGGGGCTGCCCTACCGCTTCGGCGATGCGCCGCAGCCGGCGCCGGCCGCCGCGCCGGAATGCGGCGCCGATGCCGCTTCGGTGCTGGCCGATGCGGGCTACACGGACGACGAGATCGCACGACTGCGCGCCGAGCGCGCGGTGCTCTGACATGGATGCCACCACTTCACCGACGACCCCCGACGCCGCGCAGGCCGCGGTGGTGCAGACCCTGCCCCTGTTCGAGATGATGCGCATGCGCGCCGCCACCACGGCGCGGCGCCACCCGCGCCTGGGCTTCGCCGCGCAGGAGCGCGACACGCGCATGCGCTGGGTCAACCTGTTCACCCACACGCACCGCAAGCTGGGGCCGGACGACCGCGAGGTGGTCAGCCCGAACAACGACACGGTCTACAGCAACACCTGGCTGGACCTGTCGCAGGGTCCGGTGCTCGTCGACACGCCCGACATGGGCGAGCGCTACTGGACGCTGGGCCTGCTGGACGCCTGGACCAACCCGTTCGCCTATGTGGGCCGCCGCACCACCGGCAACCGCGCCCAGCGCACGCTGGTGCACGGGCCCGGCTGGCGCGGCGCCGTGCCGCCGGGCGTGACGCAGGTCATCGCCGCGCCCGGCGACGACGTCTGGGTCATCGGCCGCATCCTGGTGGACGACGATGCCGCCGACATCGCGCAGGTGCGCGGGCTGCAGGCGCAGATCGGCGCGACGCGCCTCGACGGCAGCGATGCGGCCATGCGCGTCGACACGCGCCTCGATGGCCGGTCGGTCGCCATGCCGCCGGT
>JAEZKX010000026.1 GCA_023436025.1 Pseudomonadota bacterium
GCACAGGCCTGCGCACCCGTTGCGGGTGGCAGGCGGCGCCTTGGCCCTCGCGCCCTGCCGGTTCCCCACCCGAGTGCCATGCTGGCCGCCGGCCGTGTGGGGACCGGGCAACGCGCCGGGCGGGTGACGCCCGTGGCCTGCGAACCTGCGCTGCGTGCGCCCCCACCTGGAACTGCCGATGTCCGAACATGAATCCCAACGCCTGCGCCTGTCACCGCGCCTGCGTGAGCTGTGCGTGCTGCGCACCGAAACCCTGGGCCCGCACCTGCGCCGCATCGTGGTCGGTGGTGATGCATTGCAGGGGTTTGAATCGCCCTCGCCCGACGACCACGTCAAGCTGTTCTTTCCCAATGCCGACGGTGCGTTCGTCGTGCCGACCCTGGGACCGGAGGGCATGAAGTTTCCGGAAGGACACACCCCCTGGCCGGCGCGCGACTACACGCCGCGCGCCTGGGACCTGGAGGCCGGCGAGCTGGTGCTCGACTTCGTGCTGCATGGCCAGGGCGTGGCCGCCGACTGGGCCAGGCACGCGCAACCGGGCGATGTGCTGGTGGTGGGCGGCCCGCGTGGCTCGCATCCGGTCGCCGATGACTACGACTGCTACGTGCTGATCGGCGATGAGACCGCGCTGCCGGCCATCGGCCGCTGGCTGGAGAACCTGCCCGGCGGCGCCCGCGCCGAGGTATTCATTGAAATCCCGGAACAGGGCGACCGCCAGCCGCTGCCGGAGGACGAGCGCATCCGCGTCTCCTGGCTGGAGCGCAACGGCTTCGACGCGGCCAGCAGCACGTTGCTGGAGGATGCACTGGTGGATTTCGAGCAGCCCGACGGCGATGCGTTCTACTGGATTGCCACCGAGTCGCGGCGCGCGCGCAACATGCGCCTGTTCCTGGAAGAGCACCTGCAGGTGCCGCGCGAGTGGATCCGCGCCACCGGTTACTGGAAGGCCCACCCCCACGACGCGGCGTGAGTCGCCACGTCGCCGGCGCCCGCCATCGGGCAGCGACCAAAGAAAAGGCCCGCCAATGGCGGGCCTTTTTGCATCACCAGATCCGCTCGATCAGGTGGCCGGGGTTTGGGCCTTCTCGCCGGTGGCCTCGGTGGTGATGCGCACCTTGACCTCGTCGCTCACCGCCGGGGCGTACGCGCCGACGCCGAAATCGCTGCGCTTGAGGGTGGTTGTGGCATCGAAGCCAACCGCCGGCACCTTCATCATCGGGTGCTCGCCGGCGCCGTTGATGGTCACGTCCAGCACCACCGGCTTGGTGATGTCCTTGATGGTCAGGTCGCCGGTGACGGTGAGCTTGTTGGTACCGGCCGATTCCACCTTGGTGCTCTTGAAGGTGGCCGACGGGAACTTGGCCGCGTCGAAGAAATCGGCGCTGCGCAGGTGGTCGTCGAACTTGGCGGTGAAGCTGTTCAGGCCGGCCAGCGGCAGGGTGACCTGGACGCTGGACTGGCCGAGGTCCTCGGCGTTGTAGACCAGGGTGCCTTCGGCCTGGCCGAAGTGCGCGGTCGGGTTGGAGTAACCCATGTGATTCCACTGCACCAGCACGTCGGTGTGCGAGGGATCGAGCTTGTAGGTGCCCGACGCGACCTGCACGGCCTCGGTGGACGCGGCGCTGGTGGCGGCACCGTCGGCCGGGGCGGTCGCAGCCGCTGCCGGGGTGGTATCGGTGGCGGCCGTGTCGGCCTGGTCGGCCGGCTTGGAGCAGGCGCCGAGGGCGACGGTCAGGGCCAGCGGCAGCAGCAGTTTGCGGGTGGTGTTCATGGGTTTGTCTCCTGGGATGGGCGGGGCGGGACGGAGGGTGCGGCGGGACAGTAGATGAGCTGACGGGCGGCGCATCACTCGATGCGTGCGGCCTCGTCGAAGGGCAGGCGCGGCAGGCGGCCGAACAGCCCGCTGCCATCGCCATAGCCCAGATTGACCAGCAGGTTCGACTTCCAGCCGGTGCCGGCGAAGAAGGCCTCGTCCAGCCTGGCATTGTCGAAGCCGCTCATCGGCCCGGTGTCGAGGCCGAGCGCGCGCGCCGCCAGGATGAGGTAGGCCGCCTGCATCGAGGAGTTGCGGAACGCCGTCGCCTCGGCGAAGGCGGCGCTGCCGGTGAACCAGCTCTTGGCGTCCGGCGCGTGCGGGAACAGCACCGGCAGCTTGTCGTAGAAGCGCTCATCCCAGGCGACGATCACCGTGACCGGCGCGGTCATGGTCTTGTCGAGATTGCCGGCCGAGAGCGCCGGGCGCAGCTTCTCCTTGCCCTCGGCCGAGCGGACGAAGACGAAGCGGCCCGGGCTGGCATTGGCCGAGGTCGGCGCCAGCTTCACCAGCTCGTAGAGCTGGCGCAGAATCTCGTCGGAGACCGGGCGGTCCTGCCACTTGTTGTGGGTCCGCGCCTCGCGGAACAGGGTGTCGAGGGCGGTGCTGTCGATCGGCTCGGCCATGGGCGGCTCCTGGGCGGAAAGGGGGGGGCATCGGCAGCGGGTTCACTTTCAACTCCGTGCCGTGGCTGATGATCCTCGTGGTGCCGCCCGAGGAGACCGGTAGTGCGATGGGACTCAACGTGGTCCTTCGGTTCGTTGGCTTCGCCCTGGGAAGCGCGCTCTCCTCGGCGGTGCTCGAAGGGCTGGCCGATGCCGCGGGGCATCCCACCCAGACCGGTTTCGTGAGTGCCGTCGTGTGCGGTGCCGCGATCAGCCTGCTGGCCCCCCGAGTGCCCAGCGGGCAGCGTCGCGGCG
>JAEZKX010000031.1 GCA_023436025.1 Pseudomonadota bacterium
TCGCTGTTCGGCGGCGGGCTGATCGCCGGCGATGCGCTGGCGGCGCTGGCCGTGGGGGTCGCGGGGCTGCTGGCGGCCTTGCGCTGAAGCGCCGTCACAGGCGCAGCCAGGAGGGCCCCTTCTCCTCTGCCTGGGCCTCGGCCAGCGCGTTCAGGAAGGTGTCGCACCACCAGTGCACGTCCTGCGCGCGGATGGTCTCCATCATCGCGGCGTGGCGGCTGCGCCGCTCTTCCAGCGGCATCTGCAGGGCCAGCAGGATGGCCGCGGCCGTGCCTTCGCTGTCGTAGGGGTTGACCAGCAAGGCTTCCTTCAGCTGCTCGGCCGCGCCGGCGAAGCGCGAGAGCACCAGCACGCCCGGGTCTTCCGGGTCCTGCGAGGCGAGGAACTCCTTGGCCACCAGGTTCATGCCGTCGCGCAGCGGCGTGACCAGGGCCACGCGGCTGGCGCGGTACAGGCCCGGCAGGCGTGCGCGCGCCACCGTGCGGTGGATGTAGCGCACCGGCATCCAGTCGAGTTCACCGAAGTTGCCGTTGATGGAGCCGCACAGCGTCTCCAGCTCGCGCAGGATGTCGCCGTAGGCGCTGACGTCCTCGCGGCTGGGCGAGGCGATCTGGATCAGCGTGGCGCTCTGGCGCAGGTCGGGGTTCTTCTGCAGGAACTCGCGGAACGCTTGCATGCGCTGCGGCAGCCCCTTGGAGTAATCCAGCCGGTCCACCCCCACCAGCAGCTTGCGCCGCGAGTACTCGCGCTTCATGCGCTCGTACATCTCGGTCGCCTCGGGTGCCTGCGCCAGCTGCGTGAATTCCTGCACGTCGATGCCGATGGGGAAGGCGCCGGCCTGCACGGTGCGGCCGAAGGCACGCCAGCGGCCCTCGTCCACCGGCACTGCATGGGCCTCGGCCTCGACGTAGCGGCCGAAGTGCGCGAGGTCGGCCCGGCTCTGGAAGCCGATCAGGTCGTAGGCGAACAGGGCCCGCACCAGCCAGTCATGCCCGGGGATCGCGGCCAGGATCAGCGGCGGCGGCAGCGGGATGTGCAGGAAGAAGCCCATGCGCTGGCGGCAGCCCAGCGCGCGCAGCTCCGCCGCCAGCGGGATCAGGTGGTAGTCGTGGATCCAGATGATGTCGTCGGGCTGCAGCAGCGGCATCAGCTTGCGCGCGAACTGCTGGTTGACCCGCCGGTAGCCCGCGATGTAGTGCGGGTCGAAGTCGGCAAGGTCCAGGCGGTAGTGGAACACCGGCCACAGCACGCCGTTGCTGTAGCCCAGGTAGTAGTCGTCGTGGTCTTCCTTCGACAGGTCGATGGTGGCCAGCCGTACCGGCCCGGCCTGCTGGAAGTGCACCTCGTCCGCGCCGGGCGCTTCGGCGACCTTGCCGCTCCAGCCGAACCAGAGCCCGCCCGATTTGTTCAGCACTTCCGCGAGGGCCACGGCGAGGCCCCCGGCCGCAGTCTTGCGCGGGTCGGCGACGCGATTCGATACGACCACCAGTCTTGGCATGGTTTCCATGTTCAGCGTTGTTGCGCAGGCCTGAATCTACACGGCCGACATCCGGGGCCGCGCGCTCAGATCACGTTGTCCCAAGGCGCCGACAGGCGCACCGCGGCATTGATCGTGCCCACCATGGAATAGGTCTGCGGGAAGTTGCCCCACATCTCGCTGGTCACCGGGTGGATGTCCTCGGACAGCAGGCCCAGGTGGTTGCGGTGCTTGAGCATCACCTCGAAGATCTCGCGCGCCTGCGCCTTGCGGCCGATGCGCGCCAGCGCGTCGATGCGCCAGAAGGTGCAGACGTTGAACGAGGTCTCGGGCTTGCCGAAGTCGTCGGCCGCCTCGTAGCGGCGCATGAAGGGACCGTCGCACAGCGACTTCTCCAGCGCGTCGACGGTCGAGATGAAGCGGCTGTCGTTGGGGTCGATCATGTTGACCTCGGCCATCAGCAGCGCGCTGGCGTCGAGGTCGCGGCCGCCGAAGCTCTCGGCGAAGGCCTGGCGTTCCTCGCTCCACGATTCCTTGAGGATGCGCGTGCGGATGGTGTCGGCGCGCTCGCGCCAATAGCGGATGCGCTCGGGCAGCCCCAGCGACGCGGCGATCTTGGCCAGGCGGTCGCAGGCCACCCAGCTCATGAGCGCCGCAGAGGTGTGCACCCCCGCGCGGGTGCGCAGCTCCCCCATGCCCGCCTCGGGGGTGTCGTAGATTCGGAAGGCCTGCTCGCCCACCGCCTCCAGGTGCACGAACTCGGCGCGGCCGGCTCGCTTGAACAGCCGGTGGTCGTGGAAGGCCTGGGCGGCCGCCAGGATGATGTTGCCGTAGACGTCGTGCTGGAAGTGCTCCTGGGCCTGGTTGCCCACCCGCACCGGCCCCATGCCGCGGTAGCCGGGCAGGTGTTCCAGGATCCGCTCGGGCAGGTGCTCCTCCTGGCCGATGCCGTACAGCGGCTGGATGTGGCCGCCGCCGGAGCGCAGCACGATGTTCATCAGCCAGCGCAGGTACTCCTCCATCGTCGCGACCTCGGAGATGGAGTTGAGAGCGCGCACCACGAAGAAGGCGTCGCGCAGCCAGCAGTAGCGGTAGTCCCAGTTGCGGCCGCTGTTGGGCGCCTCGGGGATGGAGGTGGTCATGGCCGCGACGATGGCGCCGGTGTCCTCGAACAGCGACATCTTCAGCGTGATCGCCGCCCGGATCACCGCGTCCTGCCATTCCAGCGGCAGCGCCAGGGCGCGTGTCCAGGCGCGCCAGTACGACACCGTCTCCTGCTCGAACAGGCGCGCCGTCTCCTCGATGCCGGTCGACAGCGTCTCGTCGGGCCCGAGGATGAAGTTCATCGGCCGGTCGACCACGAAGAAGGTCTCGGACAGGATGTAGGCCAGCGGCGCGTCGGTGTTGACCCGCAGCGTGCTGTTGCCGGCGACGAAGCGCAGGTGGGTGCTGCCCTGGGTCACCGCCGGGCGGGACCGGCCCCAGTCGAAGCGCGGGCGCAGCAGCACCCGCATGCGCGGCGACCCCTGCAGCACCTTCACCCGCCGCACCAGCGTGAGCGGCCGGAACATGCGGCTGCGGCTCCAGAAGCGCGGCGCGAAGTCGGTGATCTCGATGCCCTGGCCGCGGCGGTCGTACAGCCGCGTGCGCAGCACCGCCGTGTTGGGCTCGTAGTGCTGCTCGCTGTGCTCGAAGTCCTCCAGCTCGAAGGCCCACAGGCTGCCGTTCTCGCTCGGGTCCAGCAGGGCATTGAACACCGGGTCGCCGTCGAAGCGCGGCAGGCAGCACCACACGATGCGCGCCTGCTGGTCGATGAGCGCGCTGTAGGCGCAGTTGCCGATCATGCCGAGCTGCAGGCTGTTGGGTGTGCTCATGTTCATGCGGTTCTCATGAGAGAGGCGGCGACGGTGGCCTCGAGTTCGCGGCGCAGGGCCGCCGGGTCGGCCAGGCGGTGCGCGGCGCAGGTGGGGCCGCTGCCCACCTTGACGCCGGTGCCGCCCAGCCGTTGCACGGTGGAGAAGCCCGCTTCGTCCGTCACGTCGTCGCCGATGAAGACGGGCGTGCGGCCGGCGAAGGGCGGCTCCTGCAGGTAGGCCTCGATGGCCAGGCCCTTGCTGGCGCCGCCGGGCTTGGCCTCGGCCACCATCTTGCCGCGCAGCAGCGTCACCCCAGGCGACGTGTCCACCGCGGCCTGCATGGCCTCGAGGCAGAGCTCTTCCAGCTCCGGCGCCTGGCGGTAGTGCAGCGCGAGCGAGCCGCGCTTGCTCTCCACCAGCAGGCCGGGGTACTTCGCCGCCAGGGCGCGCGCGACCTGCTCCACCTGGTCGAGCGGATGGGTGTCGGCCAGCACCAGTTCGCCGCTGCCGGTGCGGCGTTCGGCCCCGTGCACGCCGGCCACGGCCAGCTGCAAGGGCGTCAGGAAGGCGTCGATCTGGGCGATGGGGCGGCCGGAAATCACCGCCACCGCGCCGTGCAGCTGCGTGTGCAGCGCGCGCAGGGTGGCGATCAGGGGCTCGGGCACGTGCACGGCATGGGGCAGGGGGGCGATGTCGACCATGGTCCCGTCGAAGTCCAGGAACAGGGCGCAGCCGGGATGCAGGATCTCCAAAAGCGTCATGTGGCGTGAGCCTAACAAAGTGCGCGCGCGCCGGGCAGGCCGGCACAGCCGCGCGCAGCGTAGGAAGGCGCCGACACCTGCTTCGGTGTTTCGGGCAGACTGCGCCTGTCATCCCGAATGCACGCCGCCGCCATGGACTATTCGCATTACGAAACCCTTTCGATCTCCCGCCGCGGCCCCGGCGACAGCGTGCTGGACATCCGGATGCGGGCGGCCAACGGCAAGCTGCCGACCGCCGGCCATGCCGGCCACCGCGAGCTGTCGCAGGTCTGGCGTGACGTCGGCGCCGACGACAGCGTGCGCTGCGCCGTGCTGCGCGGCGACGGCCAGGGCTTCTCCGGCGGCGGCGACCTGGCGCTGGTGGAAGACATGGCGCGCGACTTCGAGACCCGCGCCAGGGTGTGGAAGGAGGCGCGCGACCTGGTCTACAACGTCATCAACTGCGACAAGCCCATCGTCAGCGCGCTGCACGGCCCGGCGGTGGGCGCCGGCCTGGTCGCCGGACTGCTGGCCGACATCTCGGTGGCGGCGCGGGACGCCCGCATCGTCGACGGCCACACCCGCCTGGGCGTTGCGGCCGGCGACCACGCCGCCATCGTCTGGCCGATGCTGTGCGGCATGGCCAAGGCCAAGTACTACCTGATGCTGTGCGAGGCGGTGTCGGGCGAGGAGGCTGAGCGCATCGGCCTGGTCTCGCTGGCGGTCGACGCCGGGCAGTTGCTGCCCAAGGCGTACGAGATCGCCGACCGCCTGGCCCAGGGCAGCCAGAGCGCCATCCGCTGGACCAAGTATTCGCTCAACAACTGGCTGCGCCAGGCCGGCCCGGCCTTCGACACCTCGCTGGCGCTGGAATTCATGGGCTTCGCCGGTCCCGATGTGCAGGAAGGACTGGCCTCCCTGCGCGAACGCCGCCCGCCGCGTTTTCCGTGAGGTGCGCTCGCGCAGCGCGCGCACCATCTTCCTTGCGCCGTCCGCCTCGAAGACGGTGCGCTCGCGCAGCGATCGCCCCGTGCCTGGAGTAAGCTGTCAGCACGATCACCAAGGACACGCAGCCATGAGCGACAACGACGGCGCATTCGGGTTCGGCCGCTTCGTGCCCGGCTTCGACTTCCTGCAGAACCTCGCCAAGAGCGGCAGCCGGGACATGCCGCAGATGCCCAGCCTGGGCAACTGGGTGGCGCCGACCCTCAACGTCGAGGAGCTGGACAAGCGCATCGGGGAGCTGAGGGCGGTGCAGTTCTGGCTGGAGCAGAACGGCAAGGCGCTGGCCGCCACCATCCAGGCGCTCGAAGTGCAGAAGATGACGCTGGCCACGCTGCAGGGCATGAACTTCAAGATGGGCGAAGTGGCCGAGGCGCTGAAGGTGAAGACCCCGGATCCGCTGGCCGCCGCGCAGAAGATGGCGGGTGCAGCGCATGCTCCCGCCGCAGCCGGGGGGAACCCGGCCAGGTCCACCCGCCGCAAGCCAGGCGCCGCCAAGGCCGCTGGCGAATCCGCCGCCGCGCCGGTCGATCCGCTGCAGTGGTGGGGTGCGCTCACCCAGCAGTTCCAGGAGATCGCCAGCCACGCGATGAAGGACGTGGCGCAGGCGGGGGCGACCGACGGCGCCGCCGCGGCCGCGAAATCGCCTGCGCCGCCCAGGAAGGCGGCGCCGCGCAAGAAGCCGGCGGCGGGCAAGCGCACCCGGACCTGACGGAGATTCCGCCGTGAAGCTGTTTCCCTTCGGCCACGCCACCCATCCGCAGTGGCGGATGGCGGCCGGCCTGGTGCTGGCGCAACTGCGTGCCCAGATGGCGTTGCACGGCTATGCGCAGGGCGCCACGCTGGGGCTGCTGTACATCACCGACCACTACGCCGCGGCGGCCCAGGAGATCCTGGACCACCTCGGCGCCGAGTTGCCGCAAGTGACCGACTGGGCCGGCACCGTGGGTGTGGGCATCGCGTCTTCCAATGTCGAGTACTTCGACGAGCCCGCCATGGCCGTCATGCTGTGCGCCTTGCCGGCGGACCAGTACCGCGTCTTCTCGGGCGTGGCGCCGCTGCCGCCGACCTTCCGCCCGCACACCGCGCTGGTGCATGCCGATGCGTCCACGCCCGATGTCGGCGAACTCATCGCCGAGATGGCCGATCGCACCGCCACCGGCTACCTGTTCGGCGGCCTGGCTTCCAGCCGCGCGGACGTGGTGCAGTTCGCCGTCGGCGGCGACGGCAACCTGCGCGGCCACGGCAAGGCCGGCGGCGTGTTCCGCGGCGGCCTGTCGGGCGTGGCCTTCGCCGCGGGCGTGCCGCTGGTGTCGCGCGTCACCCAGGGCTGCCAGCCGGTGTCGCCGGTGCGCCGCATCACCGAGTGCGAGGGCAATCTGGTGAAGACGCTCGACGGCCAGCCGGCGCTGGACCTGCTGCTGGCCGACCTGGGCGTCACGCTGGAGCAGCCGCAGGCCGCGCTGGCGGCCCTGCGCGCCACGCTCGCCGGCCTGACGGCGGCCGAGGAGGATGCGGTCGACCGCGCGGGCCACTTCGGCACCGACGTGCTGGTGCGGCACATCGTCGGCGTCGATCCGCAGCGGCGCGGGGTGGCGGTGGCCAGCCAGGTCGAGGCCGGCATGCAGCTGACCTTCTGCCGGCGCAGCGCCGAGGCGGCGCGGGCCGACCTGGTGCGCATCTGCGCCGAGATCCGCGAGGAATTGGAGCCGGAGGAACTGCCCCTGGCCGTGGCCAGCGCGCTGGCGGCGCCGGATCCGAGCACCGGCCCCAGCCCGGAATCCCGGGTGGCCGGCGCGGTCTACGTGAGCTGCGCGGGCCGCGGCGGACCGCACTTCGGCGGGCCCAGCGCCGAGATGCAGATCGTGCGCCGCGCCCTGGGCGACGTGCCGCTGGTGGGCTTCTTCGCCGGCGGCGAGATCGCGCGCAGCCACCTGTATGGCTACACGGGCGTGCTCACGGTCTTCCGCTAGCCGGCCGGCTGGCAGGTCGCCCGGCCAGGCCGGCGGCAAGGGCTGGATGCGCCAGCGCCCGTGGAGGTAACGATGCGCGAAGTCCCCCCCGCAGCCCCTCGCCCCGGCCGGCCCCTGGGGAACTGGCACTACGTCGGCTTGTGCGCCCTGGTCGGCCTCGTGGCCGGCGCGATCGGCTCGGTGTTCCACCTGGCGCTGAATGTCTTCCTCACCTGGCCCCGGCACCTGGGCCGCTTGGTGGAGGGCCCCCTGCTGGTGGTCTGCGCCGCCCTGGTCACGGCGGTGGCGACGGTGGCGGTGGCGGCCGCGGTCCGGCGGTGGGCGCCCGAAGCCAGCGGCAGCGGCATCCAGGAGGTGGAAGGCGCCATGCAGGGTGTGCGGCCCCTGCGCTGGGCGCGGGTGCTGCCGGTGAAGTTCTTCGGCGGCATCGTGTCCATCGGCTCCGGCCTGGTGCTGGGCCGCGAGGGCCCGACCATCCACATCGGCGCGTCGGTCGCCGCCGTCAGCTCCGACCTGGTCGACACCGCCGCCGAAGACCGCAGCGCGCTGCTGGCGGCCGGCGCCGCCGCCGGGCTGGCCTGCGCCTTCAATGCGCCCATTGCCGCCATCCTGTTCATCACCGAGGAGACGCGCGACGAGTTTCCCTACAGCTTCCGCAGCTACATGGGCGTCATCGCCGCCGCGCTGCTGTCGACCGTCGCGACCGAGTGGATCGGCGGCAAGGCACCTGACCTCACCATGGCGGCGGCCGAACCGGGCCTGGCCGCGCTGCCTCTGTTCGCCCTGCTGGGGGCCGTACTGGGCGGCATCGGCGTCGTCTTCAATGCGGCGGTGCTGCGCACGCTGGACTTCGCCGCATCCGCCCACCGGCGGGCGCCGTATGTCTTTCCTGCCGTGGTGGGGCTGGTGGTGGGCGCGCTCCTGGTGCTCTACCCGCACACCGTCACCGGTGGCGAGTCGGCCATCCTGGCGCTGACCGCAGCGCCGCCCGCACTGCAGGTGCTGCTGGTCCTGGCCGTGGTCCGCTTCCTGACCACGGTCACCAGCTATTCGTCCGGCGTGCCCGGCGGCATCTTCGCGCCGATGCTGTCGCTGGCGGCATGCATCGGGCTCGCCTTCGGTGCGGTCGCCGAGATGGCGCTGCCCTGGGGCGGCGCAACCGCGACGGCCTTCGCGATCGCGGCCATGGGCGGCCTGTTCACGGCCTCGGTGCGCTCGCCGCTGGTCGGCGTCGTGCTGACCCTGGAGCTCACCGGCGCCTGGTCGCTGGCGCTGCCGCTGCTGGCAACCTGCCTGCTTGCCGACCTCGTGGCCTGGTGGCTGGGTGGCAAGCCGATCTACGAAGCGCTGCTGGAACGGACGCTGGCGCAAGAGGCCGACGCCACGCAGGCGCGCGGTCCGCGCTAACACTCTCGTTGTAGCCGATGGACGAAGTAGGATATGTCCGTAAGCGCGACGCGGCAAACGGCCGCTGCGTGGGAGCTGGCCCGTCCACAGAATCCGGGACCGCAACTAGGAAGGTGCCCGATGCTGGGGTTGGGAAAATTGTTTCGTGATGATGTGGCCCTGGAGATGGCCTGGGCGGCCACCGAGATGGACACCGATGGGCCGGACACGGTGATCCTCGACGAGCACGGGCAGGAAGCGTCGGTGGACCTGGCGCCGCCGGCCGGGACGCCCAGCGGGGCCTGAGCCCGCCCATCGCGCGGGCGGCGGGCCCGCCCCCTAGACGCCGCGTGCGCGGTCGGCGCGGAAGGCCTGCGCGAAGGCTGCGAATGCGCCGGCGTCCAGCGCTTCGCGGATCTGGCGCATCAGGTCCAGGTAGAAGTGCAGGTTGTGGATGGTGGCCAGCATGGGCCCCAGCATCTCGCCGCAGCGGTCGAGGTGGTGCAGGTAGGCACGCGAGAAGCCGCCGGCCACCGTGCCGTCGGCGCGCGTGGTGCCTTTGCAGGTGTAGCAGCTGCAGGTCTCGTCCAGCGGGCGCTCGTCGCTGCGGTGCTTGGCATTGCGGATCTTCAGGTCGCCGAAGCGCGTGAACAGGTGGCCGTTGCGCGCATTGCGGGTGGGCATCACGCAGTCGAACATGTCCACCCCCCGGGCCACGCCCTCGACCAGGTCTTCCGGCGTGCCCACGCCCATCAGGTAGCGCGGCTTGTGGGCGGGCAGCCGGTGCGGCGTGTGCGCCATGATGCGCAGCATGTCCTCCTTGGGCTCGCCCACGCTCACGCCGCCCACGGCGTAGCCGGGGAAGTCCATCTCGACCAGCGCCGCCAGCGATTCCTCGCGCAGGTGCTCGTACATGCCGCCCTGCACGATGCCGAACAGCGCGTTCGGGTTCTCCAGGCGCGCGAATTCTTCCTTGCAGCGCAGCGCCCAGCGGCGCGACAGCTCCATCGAGAAGCGCGCCTCGGCCTCGGTGGTGATGTGGCCCTTGGTGTCGTAGGGCGTGCATTCGTCGAACTGCATGACGATGTCGGAGTTCAGCACCGTCTGGATCTGCATCGAGATCTCGGGCGTGAGGAACAGCTTGTCGCCGTTGACCGGTGAGGCGAACTTCACGCCTTCCTCGCTGATCTTGCGCATCTCGCCCAGGCTCCAGACCTGGAAGCCGCCCGAGTCGGTGAGGATGGGCTTGTCCCACTGCTCGAAGCGGTGCAGGCCGCCGAACTGGCGCAGCACGTCCAGGCCGGGGCGCATCCACAGGTGGAAGGTGTTGCCCAGGATGATCTGCGCGCCCATCTCCTCCAGCGAGCGGGGCATGACGCCCTTGACCGTGCCGTAGGTGCCCACGGGCATGAAGATGGGCGTCTGCACCACGCCGTGGTTGAGGGTGAGGCGGCCACGGCGGGCCAGGCCTTCGGTGCCCAGGACTTCGAAACTCAGCATGGATGCGATTGTCGGCGAGCCGGTCCAACCCGTGCCGGCGGCGGGCCGTTTGGCAGGCAGGGGCGGTCGGCCTGGACCGCGCCGCGCGGGCGGCGGTGCGTCAGGCGCGCGGGGCCG
>JAEZKX010000157.1 GCA_023436025.1 Pseudomonadota bacterium
CACTTCCACCACGTCGAGCGTAGGCGCCAGCCGCGCCAGCTGGCGCGTCATGCCCGGTCGCTCCAGGCCGAAGGGCAGCCGGCGCCCGCCGTCACGCCCCACCACCAGCGTGGCGCAATTGAGCTGCTGCGCGTGCGCCAGCAGTTCCTCGGCGGCACCGTGGCCGGCCAGCACCGCGGTCTGCGCGCCCAGTTCCTCGGCCAGCTTCAGCACGGCGAGGACGCGGTCGCGCTGCGCCGCCGGCAGGCGCCGCAGCCTTGGCGTTTCGGCATAGGCTGCGTGCCAGCGCACGTTGAGCTGGCCGGCCAGGCGGGCGGCGGCGCGCACCACCTGCTCCGCGCCCTCGCGCGGCCCCACGCAGGCGAGGATGGCGCCTTCGGTGTTCCACACCGGAGCGATCGACTGCTCCACGCGATAGCTGCGCACGTCGTCCTCGACGTGTTCGGCCGTGCGCCGCAGCGCGATCTCGCGCAGCGCGATCAGGTTGCCCTTGCGGAAGAAGTTCTGCGCCGCCCGCTCGGCCTGCTGCGGCAGGTAGACCTTGCCGGCCTTGAGTCGCGTCATCAGCTCGTCGGGCGTGACGTCGACCAGCACCACTTCGTCGGCGCCATCCAGCACTGTGTCGGGCACGGTCTCGTGCACGCGAATGCCGGTGATCGCGCCCACCGTGTCGTTCAGGCTCTCCAGATGCTGCACGTTGAGCGTCGACCAAACGTCGATGCCGGCGTCCAGCAGCTCTTGCACGTCCTGCCAGCGCTTGGGGTGGCGCGAGCCCGGCACATTGGAGTGCGCGAGTTCGTCCACCAGCAGGATCTCCGGCTTGCGCTCCAACGCCGCATCCAGGTCGAACTCCTGCAGCGTGCGGTCGCGGTAGGGCACCTGGCGCAGCGCGAGCCGTGGCAGGCCCTCCGCCAGCATCGCCGTCTCGCTGCGGCCATGGGCCTCCACCAGGCCCACCAGCACGTCGCGCCCGGCCTGGTGCTCGCGCCGCGCCGCGCCCAGCATGGCGTAGGTCTTGCCGACGCCGGCGTTGGCGCCGAAGTAGATGCGCAGCCGCCCGCGCCGCGCGCGCTGCTCCTGCGCGCGCAGCTGCGCGAGCAGGTCGTCCGGGTCAGGACGGGTGTCGGCGGCAAGGGCCATGGGGCGAGCTTACGCCTGGAACACGGCCGCTTCAGCGCAGCGTGTCCAGCGCCAGGTTGAGGCGCAGCACGTTGACATGCGGCTCGCCGATGACCGGCAGCCACGGACGCTCCACATGCTGGTCGACCAGCGCCTGCACGCGCTCCGGCGGCAGCCCGCGCGCCCTGGCCACGCGCGCCATCTGGTAGCGCGCGCCGGCGGGGCTGATGTGGGGATCGAGGCCGCTGGCCGAAGCAGTCACCAGGTCGATGGGCACCGGCGCGGTGTTGCCGGGATCGGCGGCGCGCAGGGCCTCGATGCGGGCCTCCACCGCATCGGCCAGGGCTGGGTTGAGCGGGCCCTGGTTGGAGCCCGAGGAGGCGGCGGCGTTGTAGGGCATCGGGCCGGTCGCCGATGGCCGGCCCCAGAAGTGCCGGGGCTCGGTGAAGTTCTGGCCGACCAGCTCGGAGCCGACCGGCTTGCCGTCCCTCAGCACGAGGCTGCCGTTGGCCTGGCGCGGGAACAGCGCCTGCCCGGCGGCCGTCACCAGCAGCGGATAGGCGCCGCCGACCAGCAGCGTCAGCACGGTGAAGGTGGCCAGCAGCGGCCGCACCAGGGGGGTCTTGTCCGTGGTCATGGTATGTCCTCCTTCAGGCCAGTCCGGCCGCGGCGATGAGCAGGTCGATCAGCTTGATGCCCGCGAACGGCACCAGCAGCCCGCCCAGGCCGTAGATGGCGAGGTTGCGCCGCAGCAGCGCGCCGGCGCCGATGGCGCGGTAGCGCACGCCCTTCAGCGCCAGCGGGATCAGGAACACGATCACCAGCGCGTTGAAGACCACCGCCGACAGGATGGCCGACTGCGGGCTGGCCAGGCCCATCACGTTCAGGGCGGCCAGCTGCGGGTAGGTGGTGATGAAGATGGCCGGCAGGATGGCGAAGTACTTCGCCACGTCGTTGGCGATGGAGAAGGTGGTGAGCGAGCCGCGCGTCATCAGCAGCGCCTTGCCGGTCTCCACCACCTCCAGCAGCTTGGTGGGGTCGGAGTCCAGGTCCACCATGTTGCCGGCCTCCTTGGCCGCCTGCGTGCCGCTGTTCATCACCACGGCGACATCGGCCTGGGCCAGCGCTGGCGCGTCGTTGGTGCCGTCGCCCGTCATGGCCACCAGCCGGCCTTCGGCCTGGTAGTCGCGGATCAGCTTGAGCTTGGCCTCCGGCGTCGCTTCGGCCAGGAAGTCGTCGACGCCCGCTTCGGCAGCGATGGCGGCGGCGGTGAGCTTGTTGTCGCCCGTGACCATGATCGTGCGGATGCCCATGCGGCGCAGCTGGGCGAAGCGTTCGCGGATGCCGGCCTTGACGATGTCCTTCAGCTCGATCACGCCCAGCACCTGCGGGCCTTCGGCCACCACCAGCGGCGTGCTGCCGCGGCGAGCCACGTCGCCGGCTGTGCGCGTGACCTCGGGCGGCACGCTGCCGCCCAGCTTCTCGACATGCTGGCGCAGCGCGTCGCCAGCGCCCTTGCGCAACAGGCGGGCGTCCGGCAGGTCGGCGCCGCTCATGCGGTCCTGCGCGCTGAAGGGGATGAAGCGCGCGTCGTCGACGGCGCGGTCGTCGGCGCGCATGCGGCGCGCCAGGTCGACGATGGACTTGCCCTCGGGGGTTTCGTCGGCCAGCGAGGCCAGCAGCGCGATGCGCGCCAGGTGCTGCTGGTCCACGCCGGGCGCGGAAAAGAAGGCGCTGGCCTGGCGGTTGCCGTGGGTGATGGTGCCGGTCTTGTCCAGCAGCAGCACGTCGACGTCGCCGGCCGCCTCGACGGCGCGGCCGGAGGTGGCGATCACGTTGGCCTGCATCATGCGGCTCATGCCGGCCACGCCCACCGCCGACAGCAGGCCGCCGATGGTGGTGGGAATCAGGCACACCAGCAGCGCGATCAGCGCGCTGAGCGTCACCACCGTGCCGGCGCCGGCCGCTTCCACGCTGAAGAGGGAGAAGGGCAGCAGGGTCACGGTGACCACCAGGAACACGATGGTCAGCGCGATCAGCAGGATGTTCAGCGCCACTTCGTTGGGCGTTTTCTGCCGGCGCGCGCCTTCGACCATGCCGATCATGCGGTCGAGGAAGGACTCGCCGGGATTGACGGCGATGCGCACCACGATCCAGTCGGACAGCACGCGGGTGCCGCCGGTGACCGACGAGAAGTCGCCCCCGGCCTCGCGCACCACCGGCGCCGATTCGCCGGTGATGGCGCTTTCGTCGACCGAGGCGACGCCCTCGATCACCTCGCCGTCGAGCGGGATGAAATCGTTGGCCTCCACCAGCACGACGTCGCCCTTGCGCAAGTCCTCGGTCTGGCAGGGCAGCCACTGGGCGCCGTGAAAGCGCGGCAGGTCGCGCCGCTCGTATTTCTTACCCCACACGCTCTTCTTCATGCCGCGCAGCGACGCCGCCTGCGCCTTGCTGCGGCCTTCGGCCAGGGCTTCGGCGAAGTTGGCGAACAGCACGGTGAACCACAGCCACAAGGCGATGGCGAAGACGAAGCCGGCCGGCGCATCGCCGCGGCCCTGCAAGGCCGACAAGCCCAACAGGGTGGTGGCGATGCTGCCGATGTAGACGACGAACATCACCGGGTTGCGCCATTGCTGGCGCGGGTGCAGCTTGGTGAAGGCGCCGGCCAGCGCGGGCCGCACCAGCGCCGGGTCGAACAGTCCACGGGAGGATTTCGGATGCTTGCTCATGGTGATTGCTTCTCCCTCAGCGGATGTTCCAGAGCACCAGGTGCTCCACGACCGGGCCCAGGGCCAGGGAGGGGACGTAGTTCAGCAGGCCGACCAGCAGCACGGTGGCCACCAGCAGGAAGACGAACAGCGGGCCGTGCGTGGGCATGGTGCCGCTGGTCACCGGCAGCCGCTTCTTGGCCGCCAGCGCGCCGGCGATGGCCAGCACCGGCACGATGACGGCGAAGCGGCCGATCCACATCACCAGGCCGAGCACGATGTTGTAGAAGGGTGTGTTGGCCGACAGGCCGGCGAAAGCGCTGCCGTTGTTGTTGCCGGCGGACGTCAAGGCGTAGAGGATCTCGCTGAAGCCGTGGGCGCCGGGGTTGGCGATGCCGGCCTTGCCGGCGGCGGCCACCACCGCGAGCGCCGTGCCCAGCAGCACCACCAGCGGTGTGGCGAGGATCACCACCGAGGTGAGCTTCATTTCGTAGGCCTCGATCTTCTTGCCCAGGTATTCGGGCGTGCGGCCGATCATCAGCCCGGCGATGAACACCGCCAGGATGGCGAACACCAGCATGCCGTAGAGGCCGGCCCCGACGCCGCCGAAAACCACCTCGCCCAGCTGCATCAGCACCAGGGGCACCATGCCACCCAGCGGCGTGAAGGAATCGTGCATGGCGTTCACCCCGCCGCAGGAGGCCGCGGTGGTGATGGCTGCGAACAGCGCCGACGCCGAGATGCCGAACCGTGCCTCCTTGCCTTCCATGTTGCCGCCTGCCTGCAGCGCGCTGGCTGCCTGGTCGGCGCCCAGCGCCGCCAGGCGCGGGTTGCCCGCCTGCTCCGCGCCGATCGCGACCACGACGGCGATGACGAACATCACCGTCATGGCGCCCAGCACCGCCCAGCCCTGGCGGATGTCGCCGACGCCGCGGCCGAAGGCAAAGCACAGGGCCGCCGGGATCAGGAAGATGGCGACCATCTGCAGCAGGTTGGTCCAGGCGTTCGGGTTCTCGAAGGGATGGGCCGAGTTGGCGTTGAAATAGCCGCCGCCGTTGGTGCCCAGCATCTTGATCGCCTCCTGCGACGCGACCGGCCCCATGGCCAGCGTCTGCGCCTGGGTGCGAACATCTTCCAGCACCGGCTTGCCCTCGGCGTCCTTCAGCGGCTGGCCGTCGGCGCCGGCCTGGGGCTGCTGGTAGACGGTGGCTTCGACCGTCTGCACTTCCTGGGGGCCGAGGAAGTTCTGGATGCTGCCCTGGCTGACCAGGAACAGCGCGAAGACGAACGACAGCGGCACCAGCAGCCAGGCTGTGATGCGCACCATGTCGACCCAGAAGTTGCCCACGCCCTGCGCCGAACGCGCGGCGAAGCCGCGGATCAGCGCGAAGGCGACGGCGATGCCCGTCGCGGCGGAGAGGAAGTTCTGGCCGGCCAGGGCCACCATCTGCACCAGGTAGCTCATGGTGGCTTCGCCGACGTAGCCTTGCCAGTTGGTGTTGGTGACGAAGCTGACCGCGGTGTTGAACGAGGAATCAGGCGAAACCGCCGCCATGCCGGCGGGATTGAGCGGCAGCAGGTGCTGCAAGCGCTGCAGGGCATAGACGAAGACGAAGCCCAGGGCGTTGAAGGCCAGCAGCGAAAGCGCATAGCGGGTCCAGGGCATGGACTGCGCCGGGTCGATGCCCGCGAGGCGGTAGACGGGCGCTTCGGCACGCTGCATCCAGCGCGGCAGCCCGCCGTCCATCAGGGCGCAGAGGAAGCGCCCGAGCGGCCAGGCCAGCACGAGCACGAGCACGAGAAACAGGGCCAGCAGGCCCCAGGCGGAGGCACTCATGTCAGAAGTCCTCCGCGCGGATCAGGGCGTACACGAGGTACGCCAGCAGCAGCAGGGCGGCGAAGCCGGCCAGGCCGTAGAGCGCGGGCGTCATGGCCGCTGCTCCTTGCGCGGCGCCAGGCCTTGCAGCCCGCGCACCAGCAGCGCCATCAGGCCGGCGAGTGCCAGCCCCAGGGAAAGGAAGATGAAGTCCAAGGCACCTCCTGCCGTTCTTCGTTGTGATTCACGGAAGTCTCGTGAACCCGGCGGAAAAACAGGGAAGAAAGGTGCGGCAGCCGCATAAAGGCGGCG
>JAEZKX010000315.1 GCA_023436025.1 Pseudomonadota bacterium
GCTCAGATTCGAGCTGTGTTCCAGCCAGCCCCTTTTGCGGCTGGAACACGGGGGAGGGCACGTCGCTGCCTCCAAGTCGAACCAATCAGCATACCTCGACGATCGAACGTTCGTCAATCCGTCCTCTCGGACCTGGAGCCTGTCCCCACCGGCCGCAGCATTGCAAACGACGTGGCGACGTGGCCGAACGCTCGCTTCAGCCAAGCACCGGCCCGACGGATCTGGTGGATCGACCGACCGCACAGAGGCCCGGCGAAGGGCCGCCAACCCGGTGTCCCGACGGTTCCCCGCGGGGGCCGCACCACTCCGCCGCCGGCTGGGGATCGGAGAGAAATTGCTTGTATGCGACGCAATCCTCCACCCGCGCATCGGCGAGCTGGCCGATGCCGCGCTCGACCTGCAGCCACAGCAGGAACCGCTGCGCCTCCCGGCGGTAGCTGCGCGCGTGTGGGCGGGGCCCCCGGCTTGCGCGCACCCTGCGGCGTCGCAGCGCGCCGCGATCCACGCCTCGATGGCTTTGGCATCGTCGGATGCGCGCAGGCTGCGGTTTCCGGCATTGGCAGCTGCCGGTGCGACCACGACGATCGGCAGCGTCTCGCGGGCCGTCTCCGTCGAGAGGATTGCAGGCGGCGGGGCCGCCGCGTCGAAGTCGAGGCCCAGTTGTGCGGCGTTGGTCGATCGCTTCTTCGTCATGCCGCCATCGTGCCGAAGACGACCGCGCCGCTAAGCCGCGCCGGACATCCGCGCCCGCAGCAGTCACCCTACTCCCGAAAACCTCCAAATCTTCCCTGCAGCCAATCTCGATCGAAGCTGCCGAATGGATCCGCACCGCCAGGTTCCCAGATGCGGAGGGGTGTACAGAAAGCACGTCTAATCAGGCATCGGGGGACGCTTGAAATGCAGTTCAGCGAGTGGATCTGGCCTGCCGGTTCTCGCCACGAGCGGACTGTCGCAGGAAAGGCAAAAGCAGGCACACGCAGCGCCACGCGGAACGTCTCCAACGAAGCGCACGTTCCCTCGTGCATCGCGTGCCGCGAACATGGTTGTCATTTCGATGCGCCTGCAGCGAAAGCCACTCGGGATTCCGGCTGGCTGCGGCCTTGCAAATCAGGTGTCGGCCAGGTAATCGTCATTTCCCTGCACCCGACCTCTAAAAAGGGGCGTTCGGAGCTTCCCAACCTGAACTCGCTGCGGATCGGCGCACCGTTGGTGGTCTTCAGCGTCCAACTCGCACCGCATTCGGCGCAGTGGGCCTTGAAGCCGTGCTCTGACCCGTGAAATGCGGAAGGATGCAGACGATGCCCGCAGACGCGGCACGAGCCAAGGATGCGCGCCAGCTTCAGGGACGCAAGCAGCATCCGCTTGGTAGGTCCGTTCGCGGAGCTTCGCTGCACGACCGCTTCGACTTCGCCCTCCATCTTTGATCCTAAAGGTCCCAAGAACCTGAGACCGTGTCCGACCTTATGCACCTTCCCCGCCGCCGCAGCAAGGATCGCCGACTGAAGATCCCCCGGAATCGGCGCGACCTCGAAGGGGTAGCGGCCGAGCACTTGCTTGACCAGCCACTGCTCGATGGCCAAGCGCACCCTTTCCACCGCATAGAACTGTAGTGGATGCAGAACGCTACCCTCGCCGGTTGAGTCATCCATTGACTCGCTGTTGTGGCAGAAGAAGACGAAATAGTCATCGCGCTGCTCTTGCCACAGGCGGCGCCCCCGCCACCCGGCCACCATCGTCAACCGGCTCACGAGAGCGCTCTCATCGCGGAAGAGCTCCAGTCTGCAGGCGCCCTGCTCGGAGCGCAGCCGCAGTTCCCAGGGTCCGAAGACCGCCTCTTCAGTTGCCTGATCCCAGGCCAGCAGCGCACTGGCCTCCAGCGCCTTGCGTACCAGCAGTTCCAGAAACGCCGCGTACCTACTACCCCGTGCCTTGGCCGCCTCGAATTTCTGCTGCGGTGTCTGCACGTCCCTGGCAGCGCCGGAGTGCGCCAACAACCATAGTGGGCGCAGGTGACGGTAGTGCGCGTCGTGTTGGAGGATGTTGGTGTTCCGCAGGGCAATGGGAACGTTCATGTTGCGGGGGACCTGGGGATACAGCCCACGATGCTCCAGTTGCCTGACCTTCCCATAAAGACTCTTCAGCACTTCATACGTTTCCTTTGCCCGTGCGCCTGCTTCGGGGTTGTCCGCAAACGACTCGCCCCAGAGCGCGCAGATCTCCTGGCGCAGGCGGTGATCCAGGTGCTGCGCATCCGACAGCTGCTTCGCCTGCTCGTGCTTTTCCAAGAGCTGCCGTACTTCGTGGATCCGGGCTCGCAGGAGTTGCAGGGCGCGATCGATCAAGCGCGCGAAAACCACGTTCTCGTAGATCGCGTGCTCGTCTTCGCTGACCAGGGCCTTCAGCCGCGCAGGCACGATCCCGGTAATCCGGCGACGGCTCCAGTCTCTGGAATTGGCCGCGAGTGTCGTCAGGGCGTCCTGCGCCAGCCTCCGGGCGCGAGAGACTGGCAGCACCTCCGCGTCGTAGCGCATGTCGAGTCTCGGCCGTTGGGATATTGCCTGCAGGTGGCCGGCATTGAGGAGTTCCGAAAGAAGTCTCTCAATCTGCAGCAGGTCCACATGCTTCTCGAGCTGCGCGGGCATGATGGGCGACGGCAGCTCGCCGGCGCCGAGCTGGTCCGTCACCGCGCTGACAGCTTCGTCGATCAGCGGGTTGGGCGAATCTCCTGCTGTCCCGGCGGGCGGCAGCGCGAACGCCCGGTCTGCGCTGTCGCCGGACACGACGCAGCGCACATTGCCATCGCCCCAGAGGATGTCGCCGTTATCGAGGCGTGCGTGCCCGTTCAGCACGCAAGGCGCGAGCACCTGGTATCGTCCGGGCTCCACCGTTGCCGGCAGTTCGACCTCCTCACCGGCATGGCGATCCCAAACTTTCATCCCCCGCGCTCCAGCCGCTGGATATCAGCTCCGATCGCAGTCAGGCAGGATGTCGGTGTGTCCCCGAGCTTGGCATCCTTCCAGAATGCGTTCAGCGCGTCCTCCACGGCGCGAAGATCCTCGGCGCGCTTGTCGTGACGCCCCGTGACCTTGCCATCCCGGAACATCCGAGTGGCCAGCATGTGGTCGAAGGCCAGAGACTCCGTGCCCCCGCACTCCAGCACCACCGGCATGAAGCGGACCACCTGCTGCTCCAACCGGTTGCCCCAGCCGAGGCCGAAGCTATCGTTCAGGATCGTCGTGAGGCGGCTGGAATCAAGAGCAGAGAGCAGCTTCCTGACGTGGGCCGCATGCTTCCTGCGGGCTTCCTCGAACAGGTGCATGAGGCTCTGAAACGACCAGGTCACACGCTTGCTGGGTCGCATGGTCTTTTCAGTGGCCGGGCCGTGCTTCGGAAGTTCGAGCACGAAGGCGCGATCGTGGGTCTTGTCCGCGAACGCATTTGTCGTTTCGTCGTGGTTGGCCGTGCCGATGAACCACAGGTTGGGAGGCAGGCGCATCTGGCGTCCATCCACCAGCAGCGCGGGCGAGCCGCTCGCGGGCCGCGACTCCATGAGGGTGATGAGCCGCTTGGACTGCGAGACTTCCATCGCTGACAGGAATTCGGCGAAGTACTGCTCCGGCCGCGACAGATTCATCTCGTCCAGCAGGACGACGTGCAGCATGTCGCGCTGGGCCTCGGTCTGCGCGCGGTACAGCGCCTGCAGCGTGTCCTTTTCGTAGTACCGCTTCTCGAACGCGTTGTAGTGCCCGATCAGGTCGGCGCGGTCTCGCCATCCCGCCTGCACCGGCACCACTGTGCAAGTCGCGCCGATGGCTGCGCAGAACGCTGTGGCCAAGCTGGTTTTTCCGGTCCCGCTGATGCCCTGGAAGATATGGAGCCGGCTCATCGCCAAGCCGCCCACGAACAGCTGCAGCACTTCCCGCGAGAAATGCAGGTGCTTGCCCTCCTCCGCGTATGCGATGCGGGCCTGCAGGTCCTCGACCAGCGCCGACAGGACAGGCGCGGGTTCGGTCGGAATTCGCAACACAAGCTCCTTGTCCATGCGCGTGAGCTCTGGGAAGGCGGCGGCCTCCTTGCCCTGATCTACGAGTTCGTCCACCTGCGCCTTGAGTTCCTGGACCGCGCTGCCCAGAAGCGCCTTGTGCTTCTCGAGGACGACGCGCATCGTTTCGGCGTTCTCCCTTTCCATGACACTGAGCTTCCACTGTTCCTCCTGCTGTCGCAGACCGAACAGCTCGCCCTTCGCTGCATCAAGGCTTCGCTGCAATGCGTCACGCTGTGCCCGAAGCTCCTTGGCGTCGCCTTCAGAATGGGTGGAGCGCAAGTCCTGCACTTTGCGGTCGAGCTCCCTGTTCTGCGCACGCAGGGATTCGAGCTCCTGGAGCAGTCCTTCGGGATCATCCCCGGTCGCCTGCCGAAAGGCGTCCAGCCCGTCGAGTTCGGCCTGCTGGCCACTTGCCACCTTGCGCAGGCGCTCTATTTCTTTCAGGTGGCGGGCGATCTCCGTGTCCTTCTGGTCTACAAGAGCCTGTGCGTGCTGCCGCGCGTCTTCCTGGATGTTTCTTTGCCGCGTACGAAGGACCTCCTCCTCGACCCGGATCTTCTCTTCGCGCCTTCTCAGGCCAACATCCTGTAGCGCCAGTTCGGTTTCCTTCTGCTCCACGAACGCAGCCTGTTGCTGCGCTAATTGCAGCAGGTTGGCTGCCTCGCGGCGTGCCTCCTCCATGAGCTCATGTCGGCGCCGCGCGATTTCGGCCGGAAGCTGGTCGCGCTGCCGTTCGAGCGCGGCGATCTGCTCCTGCAGGACCTTCAGTGACTGCTCGCGCTCCAGCACCAGACCGCCGCGCACTTCAGCCTCCCGCAACACGAGTTCCTGCCTGGCCGCGATGAGGTCGCTGCGAAGCTTTGAGACCTCATCTCGCTCCGCTCCCAACTTCAAGGCATCCGCATCGAAGTTAGAGCGCGCCTCGTCGATCGAAGCCCTCTCGCTCTCCAATTCCTCGCGGGCCGCCTGCAGCGCTGCCTGCGCCGCTTGCAACGATGCCTCCTTTGTCTTGGCCTCGTCATGTGCGTCCCGCGCCCGGGCGCCCAAGCGCGCGAAGTCGTCGATCAACGTGAGGAACGGGCTTCGCTCGCTTTCCGGCAGTTTGCCCACGAACCCCTTGACTGTCTCCTCCGACCACTGCGGAGCAGACTCTCCAACCAGCGACGCCACTTGCGAAACAGACGCCATGAGACGCACGAGCGCAGAAGGTGCGGGCGCCGCCGTCGTCGCGGAGTGCGGGATCACGGGCCGTCCCGGTTGGTTGTTCTTGCCTTTCTTGCCCATCTTGTTCCGATCTCTTCAAAAATACTTGGAAAAATTCTCGAACCAGGCGATCGCGAATTCGGCTTCGGAGAGAACCGGCCCCCGTTGCAGCCGCCTGCCGCTTGCATGCGCACCCTTGTTGCGGATGTCGATCAAGTCCAGCAGCCGCTCCCATTGCACCTGCGATTGGTCGAGCTCCCGCAAGGGGTGATCGGGGTGACCGTGCGTCGAAAGCAGCGCCGCGAAGAGCAAGGCCTTGAAAGGCCGATCGCGGTACTTAGCTGCGAGGCGAACGTCACGAAAGTTCTGACCAGCCAACAAGCCTCTGCTGCCGTCTGGCAGCTGTGCGCGAATCGGAAGCACGTCGAGCATGTCTTCCGCGGCGCCTCGGTTCTGACCATCTCGCGGCCAGACGATGTCACCCACGGGCCAGCGCTCCAACATCCACTGGACAAGCGCTTCCAGCAGCGAGCCGCACTCCTGGATCAAGCTGGCGAGGTCTTCCTGCGTCGCTTTGTCCAGCGCCTCCGTCCTAGCCTTTTGCCGCATCACCCTGCCGACGTGATGCTTCAGCTGCGACAGCCCCGGCGAATTTAGTCCGGGCCAACGAGTGAGATGCAGTTCGACATCCCGCTCGATTTGTCTGCCCAGAGCATCGGCCGACAGTACGGACGCGTCGGCCGTAGGCAGCACCGCGGCAATGCGCTGCCCCAGCGTCGGGATGGAGTCGATGCTTGCCTGCAAAGGCTCTCGGAGCCATCTCGCCACCGCGGTGATTCGCCAAGGGTCCGTTACGAGCCAAGGGTGGTGGTCGCCAGGGACGTGAATGACCTCGCACCAAACATAAGCCAGCGAGGGCTCGCCCCCAAGGATCTCGATGTCATCGCTGCGGATTTCTGGCACGCCTTCCTCATCGCCCTCAGCGCGCAGCGAGTCGCGCAGCCCGGCGCGCCAAGCCTTCAGGATTTCCGCCTTGGCGGGCGTGGCAACCGGCTGCCGGCGCGGAAGCAGAAACGGCCGAACCTCCCCGCCGCCTTCCCGGCTGTCGCGAAACGCCGGGAACCTTTGCGCGCCAGTCTCAAGCGGGTAGACGTCGGGGAGATCCCGGCTCACACGGGGCAGCCAGCGTCCGAACACGCTGTCTCGGTAGGCGTATTGCAGGGTGGGTGCGCCTTGGCTATCGATGCCGCCGGACAGGAGATCCTCTCCAGCGGCCGTCAGCCTGAACTGCCCATCGACCCAGCCGCCCGGCATGATCTCATGCGCCAGAATGAAGGCGATCAGATTCTCGTCAAGTCCAAGCAGCTTCGCGATCTGCTGCCGATCGCGGATCCCTGTTCGCAGCAGACCGAGGATGGCTTCCTGGAATACGTTCAGGCGTCGATTGGCATCGGGCGCCAGGATCTTCCAGACCTCCACCGGCCATAGGAGCGACTGTTGCCTGCCCCGCGGACCCTTGTGGTCCCAGCGAAGATAGCGTTCAGCCGACATGGACGGCCTCCGCCTCGCAAAGATCCACGAACGCGCACAGTTCCGGAACCGCCTCCCTTGCCGCAAGGTCCATGAACATGCCCTTGTCGCCCACGGCGACGAGCAGGCGTCGTTGCCGGCTCATGGCGACGTTCAGGCGGTTCGCGCTGCGCAAGTGGCCATACTTCCGGCTGGCGAGCTGTTCGAACGTATCCGGGCTGTCCTGGTGGGCGCGACATTCGAGCTTTTTCGTGCTGCTTCTGACAACAGACAGGAAGACCACGTCAAACTGCTTGCCCTGGAAGGCGTCGACAGTGCCAACACGCAGGCGCTCGCTGCATTGCGGGCTCGATGCATGTTCGTCCCTGATGCGCCAGCCGTCTTGCGCCTGCTCCGCAAGTCCGAGTTTGGCCAATTCCTCGAAAATGCGGTCACGCTGTGCCGAGTAGAAGGTGATGACGCCGATGCTCTGATCGGATCGAAGCTGCTCAAGCATCCGCTTGACTTCGCGTGCGGTCCGAGCCGCCTCAGCAGACCGAAACCGGCTGCCGCCGTCCACCCTTGTATCCCCACCTTCTTGGGCGGGCACGTCCACCCAGCCACACACCGCGCGGCCATAGAGGGGAACAATCTCGGGAAAGTCGGAGGCCGTCTTGCCCGAGGACACCTTCCCCAGCCCGGCCGCCTCGTAGAAGTTCTTGCTGACAAAATCACCGAGCGTCGGGTGCATCCGGAACTGCTTGTCCAGCATCACGACGCGCGGAATGCCGTCGACCTCCTGCCGCTTGGTGAACTGCCGCCACAGCCGCTCGAACAGGCTGTGCCGATAGGTATCGGCCTGCACCTGGTCCCCCCGTTCGGCCCGGATGTCTTCCTCGATCTCCGGGTCGAGGAGGTGTGGCAACTGCCGGTGGTCGCCGACAAGAACAATCCGCCGGCGGGCCATGGCCATAGGAATGAACAGATCCAGGGGATTGGCCCGTGCAGCCTCGTCGATGATCACGCTCTGGAACTGAATCGCCTGTGCTGCTTCCGGGGAGAGGTTCTTGAGTTGCGTCATCATGCGGCTCGCCGACTGCTGGCAGGTGGCGCCCACGATGCTGCTGTAGTTCTCCACCGCCCGCCGCACCCAGGCCGGCTGCGATACGAGCGCGTCCGCGAATCGCCGTACTACTCCGTAGGCGCCGGAGCGAGATTTGGCCACCTTGGCGGCCAGCTCCTGCTGTAGTTCGCCTAGCAGGTTGGCCGCCGCCGCATCCAGCGTCTGGCGGACCTTCGCCGGCCGGCGATCCACTCGCAGGAGGTGCAACAGCGCGTCGCGTACGCTGCGCAGTTCATCCAGTTGCTCCATGGACGGCGCCATGACCTCCGCAAGCCTCGCGAGAACTTCTGCGTGCGAAGGCGCGCACCATTCCGAACCCTCTGCCAGCCGCAGAACAAGCAACGCGCGTTGCCGTCCGTCATCCTCGAATGAGGCAGGCAGCACGCGCAGGGATCGAACCGCGCGAGTCAGCTGCCTTCGCGTGACGCCCGACAGCTGGCGGGTCGACGAAGGAAGGCCTGGCGTCGCCTCGCGGTAGGCATCCCACCTGCTGCGCCAGTCGCGGGATGTGCGGATCCGCGCCGCAGTCGCAAGCTGGTCCAGCATCTGCTCCAGCGAATCGAACTTTGCACCGCGGAGATCCGCAGGAGCGCCCGCGATCAGCAATTCATTGAGCAGACGATCCAGTTCCTCCAGGAGTCTCGCCGCGGGCTCCTGCTCATCGAGGCGCTCCAGTTCCGAGCCCAGCTTCGCATGCTGTGCCAAGCGCCAGGTTTCAAGCGGGTCGGTACCGCTCTGAGATCTGGAACCCACCTTGACCGCCGGTAGTCCGTACACCTCGGTTCGCCCCAGTGCCGTCTCTACGGCGTCGTGCTGAAAGCTCGAAATCAGCACTTGCTGTGCGATCGCGCGACCCTCGTTGAGTTCAGCCAGTTGCCGCTCGAGAGCCGCAATCACCTCCGTCTTGCCGGTTCCCGGCGGACCGATGATCAGCGCCACGTCGGGCGTGTTCAGTGCGACCTTTACCGCAAGTTCCTGCATTTCCGTAGGTTTTCCCTCCCGGAAGCTTTGCCTCGCATAGGACGTGAGGCCTTGATGGGCCGACCGGCGTTGCCAAGGCAGCGGCAGGTCCTGCAGCAGACGGTTCAGCGTCGGCACGCCGAGGCCGGCTTCAATGGATCGGCGCGCGCGGTCCCGCCGCTCCTGCTGCGTGCGATTCCCGGTGAGCGAGAGGTAGACGAAACCCGATGCTGGCGGAGAAAGTCGGTCGTCAGTCTTCAGAAGAAGCCCATCGGGCTTGAACTGCGGGCGCCCGCGCGCGCGTTTGCGCTTGTCCACCGCGCTCAGGTCGGTGTAGCGCTCCGAAGTCCATTCCGGGGCAGTCTCGTCCAGCTCCACCTGGTCGTCGTCCGTCGCATGTTCGCGCCAGGCATTCCGAAGAGCGGAAAGCGGCTGCGGATCGATCGCCAGGATCCAGCCCCCGCCCTCCTCACTGATCGGCCGCCAGGACGCGTAGCGCACCGCGCCTATAGCGGCTGCCCGCGCCACATCCCGCTGCCACTCCTTTTCGCTATACAGGCGCCAGAGGTCCAGGTAGGCGCCGTAGCTGGTGACCGCGCTGTCTAGCAGCGTGCGGTCAATGTGCGGCACCTCTGAAGTAGATTCCGCAACGTTGATAAACCCGACCTTCCCGGAGAGGACGGCAATAGGGGCCAAGAAATTTCGTGGCCGGTCGGCCACGCGATCGACCACGATGGGACCTTCGGCTGTCCGCGTTAGGTCGGCAAGGTAGCGGCGACCATGCAGTTGAAGCTTGCGCTCATCGCCCCGGGGGTGCACAACCGCGAAAACGCGGTGCGGCTCGCTTCCCTGCACGAACTCCTCATTTAGCCATTCGATCGCTTCGGCGACGCCGGGGACCCCGATGCGTCCCTTTCTGTGCAACTCGTCCGCGACACGCTGGTCCACCGACAGGTCCAGCCTTTCGAACGAGGTCGCGCTGACAGGCACCATGCACTTGAGGCCGACCTGGTTCCTTTTCGCGCGCACCAGCAACCAAAGCACGTCGGTATTCGTGGCGAGCTGTTCCAATGGCCCGGACTGCGCCCCTGGCGCGAGCCGCGCAATGCGCTCGCCCTGCCGGACGAGGATGACATCGTGCTCGGCCCGTATGACGACCTCGTCGTTGACAGTCCAGGCCTGCGGGTCGAACGACGGTTCGGCGGGACGCGCAACCAGCACTTCCCGCTGCAGCAAAGGGGACTCATGCAACTGCATCGGACCTCACCAAGTCAGCCGCCAAACCCCGTGGGGCGCATCGAGCCGTCCGAGGTGCAGCGCCATGCGGGCGCCGCGCGCAGGCAGCCGGACGCGGCCGTGCAAGGGTTCGAGCTGCTTCACGCCCGACGTCTGCAGCGTCACATCGGCGCCACTCGAGACCTGGATCGTCAATGCACCACCCTGGATCCAGACGGAGGCGAGCTCCCGGCTGTCCGCATAGCTGGCAACTCCAGGGGGCGATTGGCGCAGCGGCACGGGCCTGGCGCTCACAACCTGCGCTTGCCCGGTTATGGTCCATTGATCCTGCGGCTTCGCATCCTCGCCCAGGAAGAACTTGGGCGCGAAGACCAAGTGGTCCATGAGTACAGACGATTTCGCGCCATGTCCCATTTGGCCGCAGAACGGGCACTCCAAGGGCTCCGACCACAGGAAGGTGCTGCCGCAGCCACCATCGGCCTCCTCGCACTGGACCTGCAAGGCTGCCGCGGCCTCCAGCGCCTGCGCCCATTCCGCCATCACGGGCCGGCGTTCAGGGGCATTCAGGCCATCCTGAAAGCAGCGCCTGAAAAGTGCTGCGAGTTGCGGCGTGCACACGATCTCTCTTGGGAGGCCGGCGGCGGCGCGATTGCGCTCGTCGGTGTCGTGGTCCACCCAAGGGATCTCGCCGCGGAAGGCCGCAGTCTCCAGTTCGCTGTCCGCATCGACCAAGGCGCCGCTCTTGAATGGATGAAGCAGGGTCAGCGTCTGGAACGCCATCACGGCGAAGCTCCAGATGTCTGTATACGTGCTGATGCCCAGGTCGCCACGGAAGATCTCCGGTGCGCCGTAGTCGGGCGTGTAGATCTGCAGGCCGCTGTTTCTGACGGCATATGTCAGGTTGTCGCAGTCAATAAGCCATACTTGGTCGTGCTCGACAGAGCGCGATATGAAGACGTTTTTGGGAGACAGGTCTCCGTGCGCGATGCCAAGGCCGTGCAGTCGGGCCAGGACGCGGCCAAGGCGGGCCAGCAGGCGCAACCTGCGAGCGAGCCCGCCGGTGCTGAGAAAACCTGCCAAGCTGTCCTCCGCGAGCAGATGCTCGTGTGCCTGCCGGAGCACGTCGTCCAGCGGAACGAGCCCGTCCATCAGTTCCATGACATAACCGGGCCGCGGTTTGGTGACCAGGGCCACCGGCATCGCGATGGGCAGGTCGTTCTCCTCGATTGGCATCCGCTGGACTGCCGCGATCTGCCGGCTCCAGGCCTCCGCCCGCGGATCGCCTGCAGGATGCCTGCTGACCTTCACGAGGAAGCGTGGATCCTGGGTGGGGCACACGATGCCCTGTCCGCCCTCGGCGATGCGCTTGCCCAGCTCGTACACGCCCCCTTTGTCGTCCAAGACGCGCGGCTTTCGCGGCGGCTGGGTGCCGGCCGGCTCGGATGTCTTTTCCATATTGCTCCTCAACCTACGAAGATGACCGCCAACGTCTTGTCATCCGAGTGCCCCGGCGTCGCCCAGTGGGTAAGCTCACGCTGCAACCACTTGCGTCCGCTTCGACGGGACCGTTTGCGCAGCTCTCGCCGAACGACGGTGGCGAAGCCTTCAACCATCTCGCCGGGGATGTCGTCGGAAATGCCGTCAGTCATGAGCAGGATCGCGTCCCCTCGGCCATCGAGAACCAGGTCTCGGGTGTGCCATGCTGACCAGGCCGTGTCGGTGCCCAGTGCGCGAGTCTCGTTGCCGAAGCCAGTTCGCGCCGGCGTGAGGACCTGGGCGCGGCCACCGACCAGACTCACCACTGAGCCGTCACCCATCTGCCATACGCGCGTGTACCCGTGCGCATCACAGACGGCGAGCAGCAAGGTAGTGGCCGCAATCGACTTGTCACTCCAGGGGACCGTCCGGAGCCACTCGCGGTAAATGTCCGTGGCGACCTGGCGTGCCGGCAAGGCTCGCCATTCCCCGGACCCCTTCCACTTCCGTGTCACGGTTTGCGCCGCCTCGACGGCGGCGCGTGCGCCCCGGGCGCTCTGAGCTCTCGAGCCCAAGCCGTCGGCGACGGCGACGATCCATCCGCCCCGCCACCCTTTCAGGGACAAGGCGTCCTGGCAATCCTCTCCCAGCCGCAAGTGGCCGGGCCCGGTGACGCGCGCACCTGCCGCTCGTAGCATTCAGATGGCGTCTAGGTCGAGGTCGTCGGCCGGAATCTCGCTCACATCGATGCCGAGCGGCTGGTCAGGGCTGGGGCTGGAGGAGCGCGCCACGACGCTCATCGTCACCGCACGGAAGAAGCGCCGGATGTCATTGGCTTCGTGTGCCTCGAACACTGGTGCCTCTGCGTCGTTAGCGAATTGCGCCAGGAGCTCCCGGTCCGCATCGGCGCCGATCGCCATTGCGAACCGCGAGGCCTTCTGCGCGCGCTCACTGCCCTTCAAGGCTGCGAGCGGTTTCTCCCAGTCGTCGGTGGGCGCCCCGTCCGAGACGAGGACCAGTACCGGACGGTACGCCCGCGCCGGCACGCGTTCCTTGTCTTCCAGCAGCTGCTTGGCAAGCTCAAAGGCTGCGCCCATCGGCGTCGCCCCGGCAGCGGTGAATTCCTCAACTTCGGTGACGGCGTGCGCACTAATCAGCGGGAGATGGAGATCAGCTTGCCGGCCACCGAACGTGATCAGGCCGACCTGGATGTCGGCACGCAGGCGAGACTCCTTGCCGAAGCTCGCAACCATCTGCTTGATGGCGACGTTGAGCGCCTCGATCTTGCCGTTCTCGGCCATGCTGCCGCTCACGTCCGCCAGAATTACTACAGGGAGTGGACGAGCTTGGGGTGCCGCGAATGCCTTGAGCTTGGTGCTGCCCCCGCCCTTCTCAGGGTTGTTTTTTGGTGTGTTCATCTTCTTGTGTACCTCGTTCCTGATGATCGTTGCGTTGAAGAATCGGCTTTCGTTGTCTTCATTCATGCTTGCCCAGCCCATGTTCCCGCCTCCTTCGAGTTGGTTCAGTGCGGGCGCTTGGTCCGGGTATGGCGGTGTGCGCGTGGCGTCGCCCTGATCGCGTGAAGATCGCGGCTGCGGTACGTCGTAACGATCGAGCCCTCACGGGAAACCAGTACCTGCAGGCCCACCATTCGAGCGAGGTCGATTCCTTTGTCCAAGTAGTGCCGGGCCTCCTTGTCTCCGATGACGAAGAAGGTCAGGCCCTTCGCGTGGATCCTCCGTCCGTACGAAAGGGCAGCGTCGACGTCCTCCCGCCGGATACCTCGCTGCTGCATGCGAATACTTGCGTGCTTGGTCAGCTCGGGGGTCGACGTATCGCCTGTCAGGTCTTCTCCGTGGAACATGATGGCCTCCAGATCGTGTGCCATCTGTGACGCGAAGATCGTTCCAGCCCGGAACACCACTGAAATTATTGAAAATCAAGGACTTACGAACGCACAGGCGCCGATCTCCATAAAAAGTCTTACCTTTTGGCATCTTTTTTTATGGTCTTGATCTCCGAAACGGGGTCGTCCGGCAGTAACTGCACCTTCCGCATGCGGTTACCGAGCGTCTGGTAGTTGGCGAACCCAAGCAGCGATGCCGCAACCGACTTTCGGCCTCCCGCCTGCTTCAAGGCGCGCGCCAGGTAAGTTCTCGTCACTTCATCGAGCACCTCCTGCAAGCGGAAGCCCGGCACCAAAGGCTGCTCGAGCAGCGTCGCACCGGGTCTCAACGGCTGCAAGATGGCCGAACTCACGTCGGACGGCTGAATCTCGGGAGTCGTTGACCAGATCGAAGCCCTCACCAAGGTGTGATACAGCTCGCGGACGTTTCCCGGCCACGGATGCCCCAGCAACATCGATCTTGCCTTCGGCGAGATCGTCTTTTCCTGGGTCTCTGGTCGGCCACGACTGTCCTGATTGATCCGCTTCAGGAACGCTTCGATCAGCAACTCCACGTCTTCGCCGCGGTCTCGCAGAGGCGGTAACCGCAAGATGCCTCCGGCCAGACGGTGAAAGAGATCTTCCCGGAACCGCCCGGTGGCCACGTCGGCAGTGAGGTCCCTGTGAGTTGCGGCAATCACCCGTGAGTTCACTTTGACCGGCGCCGACGCGCCGACCGGCGTGACTTCCCCGGACTGCAAGGCTCGGAGAAGCCGCACCTGGGTGTCGGCCGGAAGATCCCCCACTTCGTCCAGGAAGAGCGTGCCGCCGTCGGCTTCCCGGAAGTGGCCGCCACGGCTTGCGGTTGCGCCAGTGAAGGCGCCCTTTTTATGACCAAAGAGTTCGGAGTTCGCCAGCTCGGGGGAGATGGCCCCGCAATTCACGGCCAGAAACGGCTTGCCCGCCCTCCTGCTCGTCGCGTGAATGGCTTCGGCGAATAGCTCTTTGCCGGTGCCAGTCTCCCCCAGGATAAGTACCGGAACATCATCGTGTACCGCTATCCGTTGCGCGAGAGCAATCTCCCGTCGCATGTTGTCGCTGGCATGGACGATCTTGGAGAAGCTCGGAGCGGCTTCGATCGGCCCGCTCACGAGTCGCTCAATTCGGTCACCGCTACGCTGGAGAAACTCTGGCAGGAAGTCGTTGGCCAGATCAAAGAAGAAGTCGACAGGCTCCAGTCCCCGCTCGCGCGAGGTCTGAATCAGAGTTGCCGGAAAACGGGTCTTTGCCAGGATGATCCAGATGGCCGCCATCGCTGGCGTACCCGGGCTCAGATGGAATGTGAGCTCTACATCCTCTCGGGGCAGCCCGGCACCTTTGAGGTTCTTCGAAACTTCGGAGTAGATCGCCCCGTAGTCAATTGGGCTGGCCAGATCGACCTGGTACAGGTCGACGCTGCTCTCACGGTACGCGGCTCGGTTCTGCAGCCAAGTGCAATATGAGCGGCTTCGCTCGAAGGGATAGTTCGTAAGAAGGTAGATGCGGTCGTAGCGCTTCGGGCCCATGAGCGCTGTCGCTATCGGACCAACGTCACCCTCTTCATCCCGCTCCGCAGCCTCATGATCTGTTCGGCCGATCCAGGAAATGAGCCAACTCGTCCGTACCATGGTTCATCATAAGAAAGGACGGCAAAAAGGTAAAAGGATTTATGCAGGCCTTCACGCGGGGCGTCGTGCCTGGGTGACAGGTCGGGACAGACCGTTCTCTACGAGGAGGCGAGCGGGGGAACGCGCTGACGCGCTGACGGTCAGGCAGCCGATATTCGAGTAGCGCTCCCCTCGGGAATGCTCAAACACGCCGACCGCAAGTCTGCGGCTATCGCCCTGCAGATGGTCAGGCCGTCTTACGCGTTGTCCGATGGTGTCCACCTCAAGGGCTCTCATGGACACGAGCGAGCCGATCAAGCGCACGCGAGTCCGCGCCAACGACCCGGAGTTCAAGGCGCGCCGTTGCCGAATGCGCGCGGACCGGCGCGTCGGTCGCCAACGTGGCGCTCGCGCATGGTCTGAATGCGAACATGATCCACACTTGGCGACGGGAACTGCGCGGGGCTGTCGGCCTGTCCAGCAGACGGTGCCGGCGAGTTCATGCCGCTGCCCTTGGACGCCGACAACGTGGTTCGGGTCCGCCTACAGCGGCGTTGCGCACCGGACACGATGTCGCACTGGGGGCGTGACATCCATGCGGGCCTGCTCCTCACCGCATCGCGGCGTCGCACGGGTGCGCCCCGTTCGTTCCAAGTGAACCTCACAGCTCGTCGGCGAGGCTAGGATAGGACTCTGCGAACTCCACCCCAAGCAGCTGACGCGGGTACTTCTGAAGCAGGGAGAAGTAGATCTGGTTCAGTGTCATGCACCTCTCCTGCTTCTCTTCAAACTCCTCCCGCTTCCTTTCCCTGTACGAATCCGGTGACCTTGAACTGCTCCCATACCCGAACGCACCTACGGTCACGAAGCAGCTGGTGTACCTGCCGCGATCGTCCATATAAAGTTTGACTGAGAAATTCGGAGCGTAGACGAAGTCGACTTGCCGCCCGTGCGTCTTCCCACGGCCGAACGTTCTCAGCTTGTTCTTCTCGATGTACTCGCGCAGCCTGAGGGCAACTTCGGGTGTCACCTTCAGGCTCATCACCCGTAGATCGGCTTCAAAGAGAAGCTCCGGCGTGAGCAAATCTTTCACCTTCTCCCAAACAACTGGCAGGAAATCGTTCTGATTCATAAGGGTCGGAGTTGTGCGGACTCGTCTCAAGATTATCTGCTGTCGCGCACATGCACGGAGGCTTCCCTTCTGCCTCCGCACGCTCCGGGTTGGCGCCTAAGGGCCGGACCTCTGCGCGCACGACATCTTCGCGGCCCTGTTCGTGTCGTACGCCTACTTGCGTGATGTCCTGGAGCGGCTGCGCACACAGTCGGCCAGCCGCATCGGCGAGCTGCTGCCGCATCGCTGGCAGCTTGGCAACACCGATAACAACCCCCCCGGATTCGCGATCTGGTGCTGAACGCCCTTCTTACAGTGATCAGTGCCGCGTCACACCTGGGCGGCCCGATAGGTGAGGCCCGAGCGTGCGAGCCGGCGCCTATAGCTCGAGCAGCGGGGACGGCTCCGAGACCGGCGCTACCAGCACCAGCTGCTCGCACGACCGACTGAGAGCCACGTAGAGCAGGCATCGGTTCTTGTTTGTGTCGGTAAGGCTTTGGGCGTCGCACGGGAGCACTATCGCGTTCCGGGTCTCCAGCCCCTTTGACTTGTGGATCGTGCTGATCGCACGGGCAGGCACCTGGTGAGTCCGCCCGCGTAGGTGAGTCAGGCTTTGTACAAAGGTGCCCACGTCTGCATGTGACTGCATCCGAGTGGCCTCGAAGAACTCGCGGCGCAGGTCGATGCGGCTGTCGGCGAAGTGCGCACTTGATTGGATCAGCAAACCAATCCGCTCCAGTGCAGCCCCGATGCCAATGTGGTTCGGGGTGTCGGCAATCAGGCGGGCAACGGACTGGATCTCAGCGGGCCGACCGCGGCAGGACTTCGCACACCCCGTCTCGAGCTCCTGAATGAGGCGATTCTCGAACGAGGTCGCGGCAAAGCCCTTGCCCACTGCTTGCAGGAAGGCACACAGCGCCTTGCCGAGCGCCACCGGATCGCCGGCGCCACGCCGGCAGGCGGCCAGCAGCTGGCCGAGCGCGTCGCGCGTATGGCCCTCCCAGATCGGAATCCTCCACCCCCAGAAAGCGTGCAGGCCGAGGACGCTGGCCTTCTGCGGAGTCAATACCAACAAATTCGGGCTGCTGCGCACAAGCGCATCGATCGGCCGGCGCGCCTCTGTGTGCAGCTGGAATCCGCCGTATCGGCGCGACTGGTTGTCGGCGCGAAGCAGGTGCAGGCCCGTCGGTCGACCGGCGCGGAGATCGACCCCGGCGCCGGCCTCCAGACGTCGTCTTTGCTCCAGCACCCAGGCGCCCAGGGCTGGCGTCCCGCGATCCCATCGATGGGGGTGGTCTAGTCGCTCACAGGCGTTCGCTTGGGCGCGCAGCCGTTCCCACTGCTGCTCCTGTTGCTGCCGCTCGGCGCCACTCGCGAAGATCGCCTGCATTGGGTCGCCGAAGAATCGCAGGCGCGAGCCTGCCCGTGCTAGCGCCTCGACTATCCCGTGTTGGTCACCGCTCGCGTCCTGATGCTCGTCGCAGATCACGATTGGGTTGCGCTCGGCCAGGGCTCCGCCGACCGCGGGGGAACGATCAAGCAACAGCCGCACTCGCCTGGCCAACTCTGCGTAGCTCTCAGCGCCGTGGCCGATCGACCAAGCGTGAATGTCCGCCGGCAGGTCCAAAGCACGGTGGTACGCCTTGGCGATCATCGCCACGAGGGAATCGATGGTCCCGACATGCGCTGAGGCGCCCAAGTCGTTCGTGCGGGCCGAGAAGACGTCGCAGGCAGCGTGCGTGTGAGCCAGGATCAGCACGCGCTGACCCTTTAGCAGGTGGCCCGCCGCGTGTCGGGCGTAGCTTGCCGCCTGATGCGTCTTGCCGGTCCCGGCGGGCGCCTCGATGACTACGCGATGCGCAGTCGAGCGCAGTGCCTCGGCTACGGAAGCGTCACTCACGCGTCCGTCCGCCCACCCACCCACGGCTTGGCCGGTTCTGCCTGCGCCCGCACCAGGGCGTCTAAAAAGGGGCGCACCACCTTCTGCAGTTGCCGCTCCCAGACGCCTTGCTCGCAGACTTTGCGGGCCAATTCCCGACCACCTTCGATGCTCTTGAACCACGCAGACGCGTGTCCCTTGAACGGATTGCGCTGCATTGGTGGCGCGTCTCGCAAAGCGTGCGGGATCGTGCCGCTGGCCGCTTCCACAATCCAGCGCATGAGCGGGTGATGACCCGGCGCCGGCGGTTCGGCCACCTCGAGCGCCCGCTCCGTCAGGGCTGCAAGCGCGCTGTCAGCGCAGCCCAGGCGTTCCTGGAGGGTGCGCAATCGCTGGCCAGTCCTCTCATCAGCTGGATCAGCGATCAACGAGGCGACTTGATCGGGGCCAAACATTGAGATCACGTTCTGCTCCAGGTTGCCGACCTCCCACTGGAAAAGTAGCGGGCCGACCCGTTCTTTGACTGCCTTCCAACGTCCTTGGTCACGCTGCTCGTTGTCGACAAAGCCGGCGAACTTCACCCCGCCGAGCGACAGTGCTTCCAACAGCGTGAGGGCATCGTCATTGCCGCCACCATCAGCGATGTACACACCGCGGCCGCGCCAGCCGGACAGTTCACGTTCGAGCAGGTAACCAAGGAAGCCCACCTCGGTGGCCCCTTCCGCCACGATCGTCACGCGCGCCAGGAACGCCTCGGGGTCGCGCGCAAGATGGCGGGCAATCTTGGCTTTGGGTAGGGCACCGACCTGACCGCCGGTGTCCACGTACCAGACCGATGAACCAGTTGCGCCATTGAGCACCGAGGCGCTGTGGGTTGTGATGAAGGATTGCCCGCGCTGTTCGGCAATGCGTTTAACCAACTGGCGCTGCCGATATGGCTCCAGTCCCCGCTCGATTTCGTCCACCAGGGTGATGGGCTGGCCGTCCTGCAACGAGTCGGCAATCGCCAGGGCAGCCAAGCGGCGGGTGCCGGCCCCCCAGGTGGCAAGCGGCAACACAACCCCATCTTTGTCCGCAGTCAGGCCGATCAACGAGTTGATCGACTGGCCGGCGCTGCCGGTGAAAGCGAGGCCGAGTTGGCTTGGCAGCTGACGTGCCGTGAACTGCGTGCCTAGTTGTGCCAGTCGAGCGCGCGGCTCGGCCTCGAGGTGCTGGTCAACCGCGTCAGCGGCAAACTCACGTCCTAGCCGGGCCCGTAGCCCGCGGTCATTTAGCAGCCGATCGAGATTGGAGCCTTGCACCAACCGCAAGTCGCGGTCATTTCGGTCCTCCCCGAGCAGTTTGACGACGCCGATCTCGCGCCGTAAGGCAACTGAGAAGTTGCTTGCGGTCTCGTCTGGTTGCACCAGCTCATGAACCAGTTCCAGGTCGGCGGTGCCGCGCACGCGGACCTTGTAGACCGGCACTCGACCCGGAGGTGTGGCGCCGGCAGCTTCAGCAGTCGTCAGCAAGGCGTCTGGGAGCACCGCGTCCTTGCCGTCCCACTCCCAAGGCCAGGCCATGCCGGGCTGGCGGTTCACTTGCACCGGAAGTGACATCACCGCCTCAATCAAGAACTCGTCTTCGACCCGCCGGTCGAGATAGTCCGAGTCCACCAGCGTGTAGCTCGTAGTCGGGTGGAGCAGCAAGCCGATGGCTTCGAGGATCGTGGTCTTGCCGACGTTGCCGCCCCCCAGCAGTAGGTTCAATCCGCCGTCCGGGCGCCAGACGAGTTGGCGAATGCCACGAAAACGTTCGATCCGCAAAAGCTTGATTTCAACTATCACTCCAGCCCCCTGAGGTACTCGGTTGCAGCGGTTAGATGGTAGCGCGACGGATGAGCTTGGCGGCGGCTCCCAGGCTGAGCGCGACCTTCCTGCGATACGAGCCATATCCCATATCAGCCATACCCGCATATCGGTATGGCTGATATGAATGGCTGACAGCCCATTTCGCGAGCTCACGAGGCGCGGGCGTTCCAGGCGCGAAGAAAAAAGCCCCCACCGAAATCGGCGGGGGCGAAAGCCAGTCAGTCGACTGTGCAAAGAGGAACTCAGAGAGCCGTATAGCGATGGCCGTCACGTACCGGCACCGCCTTGGGCCTCGACCGCTAGCGGGGCGGAACTGACTGAGCGTGCTTGAAGCGCTGCGGCATGGACGCGACGTTCCGGCCTGGCTTGAGGAAGCGCCGGGCCGCCGTCGTGGCCCGCAGGTCTTCAGCCGTGGCTTCGGCAGCGGTTGCGCGTTCGATCGCGGCTTTGGCGGCCGTGAGTGCAGCATCCAGTTCTGTCCGCAGGCGCTCCGTGACCTGCACGGCATCACGGGCCGCATCCTGCGAAGTCGCGCAACGCGCCTCCAGGTCCGCGCGCTCGGCAACCGCGGCGGCCAGTTGCACAGCGGTCGCCTCCTGACGTCCCCGCGCGTCCGCCAACGCCACTTGGCTGGACTCCAAATGCGAACGGCATTCGGCTAGGGCGCCGAGTGCTTCATCCCGCTCGGACGTTCGCAGAGCAACGTCGACTTCGAGTTGTGCGATCTGCTCTTCCAGCTTGGAGTTCAAGCCGATCATCTCCTGCGCATCGACCAGCATTCCGTCGAGCCGGGCGTCACATTCAGCTTTGGCCTTGACGGCTTGCGCGTGGAGTTCGGTCTTCAGCGCGTGGAGCAACGCGCTCGAAATCACCGTCGAATCTGCGTCGCCGTTGCTCGCTTCACGGTCACGGCGCCACTCCAGCAGGAAAAGATGCACGTACTTGGTGTCGCCCAGGGGTTCATGTGGTCGCATCCGCTGCATCTCGGCGCGGACATGGCCTGCGCTTCGCGGCGTTTCGCCTTGATTGAGGAGAGCGTCGCAAGCGGCGTAGACGAACGACTTACGCGCGGCGATTTCGGCTTCAGAGAGTTTGGGCATCTTGCTGGTGCGTTGTTGAACTATGGCCTATAGCCACGGTTAACTCGCTGCGCGGCGCCGACGCGCAGCCCCGCCGGGTTCAGGTGTTGACGCCGTCCGTGGACACGTCGTCTTCCGCGATGATTGGACTCGCGCAGGCGGCGGCGAGCACGTCTTCTGCGTGCCCTGAGGCTTGCCGCTCTGCCTCATGTACCCTCTGTTGCATCACTCGGACCAGCACGTCTAGTCGGAGCGGATCCGGTCGGTGATAGCACTGGAAGGCCTTCGTCAGGTACGGAGCCTTGTCCGTCCAAGGAAAGGGTTCGTCCGCGCGGTGGGTCCGACACCAGGCTTCGCGCCCTGCCCGCTGTAAGGCGACCTTCTGCTCACGAATTCCGGCGAATCCGGGTAGCGCCTTCAACGACTTCACAAGCCGATCGAGGCGCTCGCCGACTCGGGAGTCCGGACCATGCGACCGGGACAGGGCACGGATCGCCTCCAGGTGCCGTTCGTAAGCCTCCGGGCTGAGCACCCATGTCCACCGCTTGGAGCCGCCTTGCTCGCGGGCGCGCTGGCGACGAACAAGCCGCATCTCGGGTCCGAATGCCAACCGCTGGCCGGCCTCCCAGGCGTCCTGCAACCGCTCACGCTCGTGGACAAGGCCGTCGCCGTCCGAGACCAGGAGCCACCAACGCAGCGTCGAAGGGGAGTTGGGCCAAAAGAATACCTGCGACGCCGCCCGGTACCGTCCTCGGGCCACGGACCGCTGCGCGGGCGTCGCGTCCGCTCCGTAGAGGAGCGCGAACTTGTCCGCAAGTTGAAGCGCCTTATCGACGTGAACGGTCCCTCCCGTCCAGTGCCGTGAGCCTCGTTCTACGGTCTCCAGCAAGACCCTTAGGCATGCCGCCTTCGACGACGGGATGCGGACGTACGACGCGCCGGATGGGAACAGTTTCGGGAGGGCGATCACGGTGCCGTCCAAGTAGTTGACGAACACCGTGTAGAAAGCCGTCGGACGAGAAGCGGCCAGGACTAAGGCGGCGGCGCGGGAGTGCATATTGCACCGTGTGCTTCGGCGCCAGCCGTAGCACACATAAAGATGTTCCAAGCGGGGTGGAGGGGGAGCGCCCCCTCCTGCGCGCGGACCGCCCTCAATGGGCG
>JAEZKX010000318.1 GCA_023436025.1 Pseudomonadota bacterium
GGGCTTGTCGTCCGTCATGTGCAGAGATACCTTTGCAGAGTCTTCTTTGCATAGAACTCTTTGCAGAGCTGTCCGCCCACCATAGCGAGGTCCTGATGGAGCGCACCGCCACCGCGACGCCCGACGCGTCCGCACCCGCCGCACCTGCCGCACCTGCCGCACCTGCCGCACCCGCCGCACCCGCCGCACCCGCCGCACCCGCCGCGGGTGACCTGGTGGCCCAGCCTGCGGCACCGGCCGCGGCGGTCGAGTCCGTGCCGGCCATCCGGGGCACGGCGGCGCTGCGCGGCAAGCGCTTCTACATCGCCGAATACCGCGTGCTGTTCGAGGTGGGCGGCCGCGTCACGGCCCACACGCGCGCCGGCTACCTGGCCGGCATGAACCATGGCGCCAGCCGGGTGGCGGTCCACTACCAGCTGCCGCGGCCCAACGTGAGCCTGCTGCAGGCGATCACGGACAAGGCCTACGCGGACTTCCTGGCGCGGCTGCAGGCCGCGGGGTTGCAGCCCGAGCCGGCCGAGGCCTTCGTGCGCGAGAACGGCGCCATCTACGAGGCCGGCGCGGCCGGCAGCAGTGCCGACGCCGAGGTGGCGGAGGAGGTCGACGTCGGCTACGGCAAGCGCCGCTACCTGGTGCTCACCCCCACCGGCACCCGGGCGCTGCAGCGCGGCTTCACCGGCCTGGGCGCGGGCAACATCGGCAAGCGCATCGACTGGAGCAGGGCCCACATGGAGGGCGTGTCGGTCGGCATGGTGGTGAACCTGGCGGCGCAGGAGTCCTCTGGCGGGGGCTCGTCCATCTTCAAGCGCGGCTCCAGCGCCAATGCGACCGCGGCGATGGAGATCGCCATGCCGCCCAGGATGGCCGGCGTGCTGCAGACGCACGGCCGCGGCGAGATCCTCAGCCTGGCCGCACCGGTCGCGGTGCCGGGCGAGTTCGCCGTGCTCCAGCAGACCGGCGGCTACGACACGGCCAAGGACCCGGCCATGGTGGCCCTGAACATCATCGGCCGCGTGGCGCTGGGCATGCCCGGCAACCAGAGCAAGAAGGTCGAGATGGCGCTCGAGGTCGACGAAGCCGCGCTGCAGGAGCTCGCGCTCAAAGGCATGGCGGCGGTGAACCAGGGCATGGTCGCCGCGCTGCGCTAGGGCGAGCGCAGCCGTCGCTGTCCTCCTACGCGCCACGCGCGCGGGCCGCCCCATCATCGGCGCAGCCCCATGCCTTCCACTTCCTCCCGCCGTGATTCGCGTGACCTGACAAAGGGCCCGATCGCGTCCACGCTGCTGCTGTTCGCCCTGCCGGTGCTGGGCGCCAACGTGCTGCAGTCGCTCAACGGCTCGATCAACGCCATCTGGATCGGCAACCTCCTGGGCGAGGAGGCGCTGGCCGCGACCTCCAATGCCAACCTGGTGCTGTTCCTGCAGTTGGGCGGGGTGTTCGGCTTCTCGATGGCGGCCACCATCATGGTGGGACAGTCGTTCGGCGCGCGCGACCTCGAGCAGGCCAAGTGCGTGGTGGGCACCGGCGCCACCTTCTTCCTGGTGGTCTCGGCCGTGCTGGCGGCGGTGGGCTGGTTCGCCACCCCGGCCATCCTCGCGCTGCTGGGCACGCCGCCCGCCTCGGTTCCGGCTGCCATCGCCTACCTGCGCGTGATCTTCCTGGCGGTGCCGGTCATGAACCTGTTCGCCTTCGCCATGGCGGTGCTGCGCGGCGCCGGCGACTCGCGCACGCCGTTCTGGTTCATGCTGCTGTCGGTCTCGCTCGACATCGCGCTCAATCCCTTGCTGATCCGCGGCGCCGGTCCCTTGCCGCCCCTGGGCATCGCGGGCTCCGCCGTGGCCACGATGGTCGGGCAGGTGGTCAGCCTGGCCGCGCTTCTGGCCTTGCTGCAGCGGCGCCGCCACCCCTTGCTGCCCGGCCGCCACGAGCTGCACCACTTCCGGCCGCGCGCCGACCTGCTGCGCGTCATCGTCGCCAAGGGGGTGCCGATGGGCCTGCAGATGATCGTGATCTCCTCTGCCGCGCTGGCGATGATGGGCCTGGTCAACGGCTTCGGCGTGCACGTGACCGCGGCCTACGGCGTCGCGGCGCAGTTGTGGACCTATGTGCAGATGCCGGCGCTGGCGATGGGCGCGGCCGTGTCGTCGATGGCGGCCCAGAACATCGGCGCCGGCCGCTGGGACCGCGTCAGCCGCATCGCGGGCACCGGCGTGGTGTTCAACCTGGTGCTGACCGGCGCGCTGGTGGCCCTGCTGTACCTGCTGGACCGCGCGGCCCTGGGGCTGTTCCTGCCGGGCGACAGCGGCGCCATCGCGACGGCCGTGCACATCAACAACGTGGCCGCCTGGTCCTTCGTGCTGTTCGGCGTCACCATCGTGCTGTTCGGCGTGGTGCGTGCCACCGGGGCGGTGATGCCGCCGCTGGTGATCCTGTGCATCTCGCTGCTGGTGGTGCGCCTGCCGTTCGCGGCCTTGCTGCGCGACCGCTGGGGCGCCGATGCGATCTGGTGGAGCTTCCCGCTCGGGGCGGGCCTGTCGGCCGTGCTGGCCCTGGCCTACTACCGCTTCGGCCGCTGGCGCGAAACCCGCCTCATTCCCGCGGAGGCGTCGCCCGCGGGCACCGCCGCCGACACCGGCGTGGCCACGCCGGCGATGGACCCGGAGCCGGACTACGACACGGCGCGGCGGTGAGCGGCGCCGCGGGTGCGGGGAGTGCGTGCACGGCTCTCAGCCGAAGCGCTCCACCAGCGATGACTGGGCGACGGCGTGGATGCCGCGCACCACGTCGCCCACCACGATGACGGCGGGGCTCTCGAGGTGCTCGCGCGCGATGGTGGCGCACAGGCTGCCCAGCGTGGCCACCGCATGGCGCTGGCCCGGCAGAGAGGCCTGTTGGACCACGGCCACCGGTGTTTGCGCCGGCAGGGCCGACAGCAGGTCCTGCTCGATGCGGGCAGCGGTCCCGATGCCCATGTAGATCACCAGCGTCAGCCGGGCGTCGCGTGCCGTGGCGGCCAGCGCCTGCCAGTCGGGTGCGCGGCCGCCCTGCTGGGCATGGCCGGTGATGAAGACGACGCCGTGCGCATGGTCGCGGTGCGTCAGCGGCACGCCCAGCGCGGTCGCCGCGGCCAGGCCGGACGTGATGCCATTGAGGACCTCGACCGCGATGCCGTGGGCGCGCAGGTATTCGATCTCCTCGCCGCCGCGGCCGAAGATGAAGGGGTCGCCGCCCTTGAGCCGCACCACGTTCTCGCCCTCGCGCGCGGCCATCAGCATCAGCTTTTCGATGAAGGCCTGCGGCGTGCTCTTGCAGCCGCCGCGCTTGCCCACGTGCACCACGCGGGCCGCGGGCGATGCGAAGGCGACGATGTCCGCGCCGACGAGGTCGTCGACCAGCAGCACCGTCGCGGCCTGGATGGCGCGCAGTGCCTTGAGTGTCAGCAGCTCGGGGTCTCCAGGGCCAGCGCCGACCAGCGTGACCTTGCCCGTTGGAATCGTGTTCATGCGTGTGCCAGGTGCAAGATGTGTTCCACCTGCAATGCGATGGCGTCGGGAACCGGCTGTCCCCCATCCAGGACCGTGCGGATGTACGCGGCAGTCGTCGCGGCATCCACTTCCTTGGGCAGGCCGGGCAGGTCGGTCGCCGTGCCCTTGCGGCCCTCCTGCAGCGGCACGCGCCGACCGCGGATGAAGCCGTCCATCTGCGGCAGGCGGCGCGCATCGGCCACCACCTCGCCTTCGGTGCCGCGCAGGAGCAAGGCGGTGGCCTCGGTGAGTTCGAACACGGCCGCCATGGAGACGGCGTACTCCGGATGGGTGTAGCTGCTGACCACCACGGCCGGGCCGTCGCAGGGATTCATCAGCTTGACCAGGCTGTGCGCGCTGTTGCGCAGGCCGACCACGCGGCGCACGTCCAGCAGCCGCTGCAGGCCGGGGCACAGCACACCGGTCGGCACGTAGGCGACCTGGCCCGCGCGCAGCGTCGGTGACTGGCCGTGGGATTCGATGTCCAGCGCTTCCAGCAGGTCGTGCACGAAGACACGGCGGGTTTCGGTGGCGGTGCCGTGGATCAGCACCGGCAGGCCGCGGCGCGCCACCAGGGCGGCGAGCAGGGGCGTCAGCACCGGCAGGCGGCGCGCGCCGTTGTAGCTGGGCAGGACGACCACCGGCTGGCCGTCGCGCGCACGCACGCGCTGCAGGCGCGCGGCGGTGGCGTCGAGGAAGCCCGCCATCTCCTCGGGCGTCTCGCCCTTGATGCGCATGGCCAGGCAGAAGGCGCCGATCTCCAGGTCGGTGACGGCGCCATCCAGCACCTGGCCGAACAGGTCCTGCGCTTGCGCGCGCGTGAGCGGCCGCGCGCCCTGCTTGCCGCGGCCGATCTCCTTGATGTACTGGCTGATACCCACGCCCCGATTGTCCCAGAGGGTTGATGACCTGCGGCTATAAGCCGAATGGCGATGGCTGGGGTGGCGGCCGCCGGCTACGGAGCGGGCACCGGCGCGGGCAGGCTCGCGCGCACCAGGCGCTGGAGTTCCGGAACGCAGGAGCCGCAGCCCGTGCCGCAGCGCAGGCCCTGCTGCAGCGACGCCAGGCGCTGCGCGGGCGGGCCGTCGCAGCCGGCCAGGTGCGAGGCGATGGCGGTTACGTCGACGCCGAAGCAGCTGCACACCTGCGCGCCCTGGCGCTGCAGGGGCAGGGGTGGCTCGGCGCCGGGCGCGAGCAGGAAGCGGCCGAAGGCCTGGGCCGGGCGCTCTTCCTGCAGCAGCGCCTTGAGCC
>JAEZKX010000392.1 GCA_023436025.1 Pseudomonadota bacterium
TCCTGCGTGTCGTGCACGCTCACTGCATGGCCCCCGCGCTGCAGGTGCAGCGCCATCGGCAGGCCCATCTTGCCGGCGCCGACCAGGTGGATGCGCATGCTCACTGCGCCTTCAGCTCGGCGGCCCGGGCGATGCGCGCGGCCGCCTCGACCTCGGCGCGGATGTAGGCGTTGAAGGCCTCGGGCGCCATGGTGAAGGCCTCGGCGCCCATCTTCGCCATGCGCTCCTTCACCTCCGGCTGCGCCAGTGCCCGGACCGCCTCGTCGTGCAGGCGCCGCACCACCGCCGATGGCGTGGCCGCCGGCACCAGCATGCCGACCCAGAAGGTGTAGTCGGAGCCGGGCACGCCGGCTTCGACCGTGGTCGGCACCTCCGGCAACGCGGGGGAGCGCGCCGCCGTGCTGACCGCCAGCGCCTGCAGCTTGCCCTCGCGCACCAGTGGCAGCGCCGAGGCCAGCGGTGCGAAGAACCAGTCGTTGCGCCCGCCGATCACGTCGCTCAGCGCCTCGGGCGTGCCCTTGAAGGGCACGTGGGTGGCGCTGATGCCCGCCTGCAGGCGGAACTTCTCGGCGTTCATGTGCGTGGCGCTGCCCATGCCGGCCGAGGCGTAGTTGAGCGTGCCGGGCCGGGCCCGGGCCGCGGCCAGGAGGTCGGCCACCGACTTCCAGCCGCGCGCGGGCGACACCACCATCACGTTGGGCAGGGCCGCCAGCGGCGTCACGCCGGTGAGGTCCTTCAGCGTGTCGTAGGGCAGGTTGGGATAGATGGCGGGGTTGAGCGCATGTCCGGAGGAGTGGACCAGGACCGTGTGGCCGTCGGCCTCGGCCTTGGCAACCAGGGCCGCGCCGATGGTGCCGCCCGCGCCGGGCCGGTTCTCGACGATGACTGGTTGGCCGAGGCCGCGCGCCATCACGTCGCCGAGGGTGCGGGCGATGATGTCGGTGCCGCTGCCGGCCGTGAACGGCACGACCAGCCGGATCGGCTTGGCCGGGAAGGCCTGCGCCCAGGCGGCGCTGCCCAGGGCGGTGGCGAGGAGGAAGGTGGCGATGCGCTTCATGGCTTGTCTCCTGTTGGACTGCGTGGTCGTGCCGCTTCGCCGCCCTGGCTCCCCGCTCGCATGGCCCCGGATGGGGCCCGGGCTAGGACTCCAGCCCGTCGCCCACCGGGACGTTCTCGGGCTGGAGGTCGAGGCCGGCGTCCTTGGCCAGCTCCACCAGCAACACGGCGAAATCGATGTGGTCGTGGCCGCGGCCGACCAGCCGCGCGATGGACTCGCGGGTGGCGGCGGCGGCCGGCATGGCGACGCCGTGGGCCTTGGCCGCGCCCATGCCCAGGTCCATGTCCTTCAGCAGCAGCCGGGGCGTGAAGGTCACCTGGTCGAAGGTGAGATGGGTGAGCACCGGCGTCTTGTAGCGGGTGTACATCGAGCCGAGCACCGAGTCGTTGATGCTCTGCAGGAAGACGTGGCGCGGGATGCCGGCCTTCTCGGCCAGCACGGTGATCTCGCAGAGGTTCTGGATGATCACGCCGAACATGGTGTTGTGGGCGATCTTCCAGACGCGGGCCAGTTCGCCCTCGCCGACCCACATGGCCTTGCGGCCCATGGCCGTGAGCAGCGGCTCGACGCGCTCGTACAGCGCCTTCGGCCCGGAGGCCACGAACAGGAGCTTGCCGGCCTTGGCGACCTTGGCATTGCCCGACACGGGCGCGCACAGGTAGGCGACGCCCATCGCCTCCAGCCGCTCGCGCACCTCGGCCGAACCCTCCTGCGAGATGGAGGAGCTGTCGACCACCAGGCGGGGTTTCGTGGCGCCGGCGACCAGGCCGCCTTCGGCGAACAGCACTTCCTTGAGGTCGTCGGTGGTCGAGACCATGGTGAAGACCACGTCCTGGCCGGCCAGCTCGGCCTTGCTGGCCACGATCTGCGCGCCGTACTCCGCCAGCGGTTCCGCCTTGCTGCGCGTGCGGTTCCACACGCGCACGCCGTGGCCCGCCTTCAGGAGCCGCTTGACCATCGCCTCGCCCATGCGCCCGAGGCCGATCCACCCGATGTTCTGCTGCTTGTCCATGGGGCGCAGTGTGGTGCGCCCCTCACCAGGCTGGCAAGCAGGGAGGCCCGGAATTCAGTTTTTCACCGGGGCCCAGGCCGGCCCCAACATCCAGGCGGCGGGCGGCCTGCCGCCCGCCGACGCGCATGGCTAGTCCGCGCTGGCGCCGGACTGCTTCACCACCTGGCTCCACTTGTCCGCTTCCGCGCGGATGAAGGCGGCGAACTGCTCCGGCTTCTCGCCGTGGGGCTCGGCGCCCTGCTCGGCCAGCTTCTTCTTCACCTCCGGATCGGCCAGCACCTTCAGCAGCGCCGCATTGAGCTTGGCCACCACCGGCGCGGGCGTGCCGGCCGGAGCGAACATGCCGAACCACGAAGTCGCCTCGTAGCCGGGCACGCCGGCTTCGGCGATGGTCGGCACGTCGGGCAGTTCCGGCGAACGCTTGGCCGTGGTCACGGCCAGCGCCTTCAGGCGGCCGGCGCGCACGTGCTGGATGGCCGAGGGCATGTTGTCGAACATGATGTCGATCTGGCCGCCGATCAGGTCGCTCACCGCGGGCGCGCTGCCCTTGTAGGGCACGTGGACCATCTCGACCTTGGCCATGGCGTTGAACAGTTCGCCCGACAGGTGGATCGAGCTGCCGGCGCCGGAGGAGCCGAAGTTCACGCGGCGGGGATTCGCCTTGGCATACGCCACCAGTTCCTTGACGTTCTTGTAGGGCTTGGACGGATGGGCCACCAGCAGGTTGGGCACCATCGCCACGCGCGTCAGCGGCACGAAGTCCTTCACCGGGTCGAAGGGCATCTTCTTGTACAGGGCGGCGTTGATGGCGTGCGTTCCCACCGTGCCCATGAACAACGTATGGCCGTCGGCCGCGGACTTGGCGGCCAGGGCGCCGCCGATGTTGCCGCCGGCGCCGGCGCGGTTGTCGACGATGACCGACTGGCCCAGCTCCTGGGTCAGGGCCTGGCCGACCACGCGGGCCAGGATGTCGGTCGTGCCTCCTGCGGCGAACGGCACGATGATGGTGACGGCCTTGGTGGGATAGGCCTGCGCCGCGGCGCCCAGGGGCGCGATGGCGAGGGCGGCGGCCAGCGCGGTGCCGGCGAGGGAGAAGTGACGACGGTTCATGGTGGTTCGAGGGGAAGGGTGGGAAGGAAAGTTCAGACGGGGGCCAGGCCCAGCGTGGTGCCGCCGCAGACGTACAGCACCTGGCCGGTGACGAAGCCGTTGTCCGGCGACAGGAAGAACAGCGCCGCGCGCGCGACGTCTTCGGGCGTGCCGATGCGCTTGACCACGATGCTGTCGATGATCTTGCGCGTGCGCGGCGCGCCTTCGGGATTGCTGTTGCGAAACAGTTCCGTGGCGATCGGGCCCGGGGCCACCGCGTTGACGGTGATGCCGTCGCCGCCCAGCTCCATGGCCAGGGTGCGCGTCATGCCCACCAGGCCCGCCTTGGTCGCGGAATAGGCGATGCGCTCGGTCTTGCCCAGCGCCGCGCGCGACGCCATGTTGACGATGCGGCCGCGCCCGCAGGCGCGCAGCGAGGGCAGGAAGGCCTGCGTCAGCAGCATGGTGGCGCGCAGGTGCAGCGCCACCACATAGTCCAGGTCGGCGACGCCCTGCGTGTCGATGGTGCCGGGGCGCGTGGCGCCGGCGTTGTTGACCAGCGCGGTGACGTCGAAGTCGCGCGCCACCTGGGCAGCGCGCTCGCGCGTGGCCTGCTCGTTGGTGAGATCGGCCTGCAGCGAGACGAGGTCCGCGTGCTGCCACGTGGGCAGCTGGTAGTCGAGGTTGACCACGTGGCGGCCCTGCGCGAGCAGGGCTTCGCAGATCGCGCGGCCGATGCCGGCGGATCCGCCGGTGACGAGGGTGACTTCTTGCTTGCTCATGGTGGAAGGGGTTGGGCGCCTTTCCTCACAGGGAAGGTCCTGTGGAAGCGCCTGCTTCACGGTGCTGGTGACGCTGGCGGGGCCGCCGCCTCGTCCCTCCCCGCAGGGAGGTGCAAGGCACGCCAGCCGCTCAGACGCGTTCGAGGATCACCGCGATGCCCTGGCCGACGCCGATGCACATGGTGCACAGCGCATAGCGGCCGCCGGACTTGTGCAGCTGGTTCACCGCCGTGGTCGCCAGGCGCGCGCCCGAAGCACCCAGCGGGTGGCCCAGCGCGATGGCGCCGCCATTGGGGTTGACGCGCGGATCGTCGTCCGGCAGGCCCAGCATGCGCAACACCGCCAGGCCCTGGGCCGCGAAGGCTTCGTTCAGCTCGATCACGTCGATCTGCTCCAGCTTGAGGCCGGTGAGCGCCAGCACCTTCTGCGTGGCCGGCGCCGGGCCGATGCCCATCACGCGCGGCGCCACGCCGGCGGTGGCCATGCCAACGATGCGCGCGCGCGGCGTCAGCCCGTTCTTTGCCGCGGTCGCTTCGTCGGCCAGCAGCAGGGCGCAGGAGCCGTCGTTGACCCCGCTGGCGTTGCCCGCGGTCACGGTGCCGTCCGGGCGGACCACGCCCTTGAGCCTGGCCAGCGACTCGAGCGAAGTCTCGCGCGGATGCTCGTCCTTGTCGAGGACGACCGGCTCGCCCTTCTTCTGGGGAATGGTGACCGGCGTGATCTCGGCGTCGAAGAAGCCGCTCTTCTGCGCCGCCACCGCCTTCAGCTGCGAGGCCAGCGCCATCCGGTCCTGTGCCTCGCGCTCGATCTTGTAGTCGACCGCGACGTTCTCGGCCGTCTCCGGCATGGAGTCGACGCCGTACATCTCCTTCATCCGCTTGTTGACGAAGCGCCAGCCGATGGTGGTGTCGTACACCGCGTTGGCCCGCGAGAAGGCCGACTCGGCCTTGGGCATGACGAAGGGCGCGCGGCTCATGCTTTCGACGCCGCCGGCGATCATCAGTGTGGCCTCGCCCGCCTTGATGGCGCGCGCGGCGCTGCCGACGGCGTCCAGGCCCGAGCCGCACAGGCGGTTGATGGTGGCGCCCGGCACCTCGATGGGCAGGCCAGCCAGCAGCGATGCCATGTGGGCCACGTTGCGGTTGTCCTCGCCGGCCTGGTTGGCGCAGCCGTACAGCACGTCGGTGACGGCCTGCCAGTCGACCTGGGCGTTGCGCGCCATCAGCGCCTTGATCGGCACGGCGGCGAGGTCGTCCGTACGGACGTCCTTCAGCGCGCCGCCATAACGGCCGATGGCGGTGCGGGCGGCGTCGCATATGAAGGCGTCGGCCATGTGAGCATTCCCAGGCTTGTGTTCGGGCGGAAACTCGCTCCGCCGGGCGGCGCGGTCAACCGCGCCGGCCTCAGCTCAGCACCCGTACCATCCAGAGCGAGAGGG
>JAEZKX010000407.1 GCA_023436025.1 Pseudomonadota bacterium
CTCGCTGGTCAACGCGCTGCGCCGCGATGCCGTCGCCGCGCTGGAAGCGGCGCGCGCCGCCGGCTACCAGCGGCCGCTTCGCGGCGCCGCCGTCGAGCCGCCGGTGCCCTATCCCGACGACACCCTCAGCTACCTGGCCAACGTGTTCAACACCCGGGCCCGCGACTTCTACGCCCGGCACGGTGTGCGCGTGATCGGCGCGGCCTACGAGAGCCACGAGGAGGAAGGCGAGGTCAGCCTGATGATCACCAAGCACTGCGTGCGCTGGTCCATGAGCCTGTGCCCCAAGCAGGCCAAGGGCGTGGTGGGCGTCAAGGGCACCATCCGGGCCGAGCCACTGCAGTTGATCAACGGCAGCGAGAAGCTGACGCTGCGCTTCGACTGCAAGCCCTGCGAGATGCACGTGGTCGGCCGCATGAAGAAGTCCGTTTCGCAGCAGCAGGCGCGCGAAGCCCAGGCTGCGCCCCTCAAGTTCTACCGCACGCGTCCGGTGCCGTCGGCCTGAGCGCCGTCGCGGTCGCTGGCGCGCCTCTTGCTGGGCGCATTCCCCGTTCTTTTTTTCCCTCCCTGGAGTTTCGCAGTCCCCATGGCATCCGTGACCTCGAAGGCCCTGGCCTTGTCCTGCCTCTTCGCCCTCGCCGCTTGCGGCGGCGGCAGCAGCGGCCCCTTGTTCGAAGCGCCCGCACCGGAAGCTCCGGCACCGGCCCCGGCCCCGGCACCGGGCTCCGATCCCGCGCCAGCGCCAGGTGAGGATCCAGGGCCGGCGCCTGCGCCGCCCCCCGCCCCGACCCCCGCACCGGCGCCCGGCCCCGCTCCCGCGCCCGAGCGCACCGTGCGCTTCGACCCTTCGCTGTGCCAGCCGCAGGCCGACGCGCCCTACGGCCAGACCGTCGCCATCACGGGCACCGACATGATGGTCACCTCGGGCCACGTCGACGCTTCGATGGCGGGCTGCAAGGTGCTGGCCCGCGGCGGCTCGGCGATCGACGCCGCCATCGCGGTGCAGGCGGTGCTGGGCGTGGCCGAGCCTTTCGCCTCGGGCCTGGCCGGCGGCGCGGTCATCACCTACTACGACGCGGCCAGCCGCGCCGTGCGCACCTTCGACGGCTTCTCCGCGGCACCGGCCACCACCGGCGGCGTGCCCGACATCTACAAGGCCGTGGCGCAGGACGTCACCGACGTCGCGCCCTTCAACACCTGCAAGAGCGGGCTCACCGCCGGCGCCAGCATCTCGTCCCAGCAGGGGAACACCAACATCTCCGGCCGCGCCGTCGGCGTGCCCGGAACGGTGAAGGTGCTCGACCTGGTGCACCGCGCCTACGGCCGCACGGCCTGGAACAAGCTGTGGGACGACGCCATCGACCTGGCCGACAACGGCTTCGCGATGTCGCCCTACATGTACAAGACCCTCTACGCCGTGGGCACCGAATACGACGAGGACGGCAATCCGCTGGCCTCCGGCCGCGGCATCTCGGCCTGGTCCAATTCGGCCGGCACCGTCAAGGGGGCGCCGCGCTGCAAGTACCCCGACATCCGCGCGCGCTACTGCGATCCGTCGGACGCGGCGCAGGAGCTGCCGCTGCCCGTGGGCACCACCATCCGCAACCCCGAGCTGGCCGCCACCATGCGTGCCGTGCGCGATGGCGGCGCGGCCGCCTTCTACGACCCGACCGGCACCATCGCGCCGGCGATCGTCAGCAAGATCACCACCGGCCAGCTGCCCTGCGCCTCCATCCTGCCCTCGCCCGGCACCGCCGCGGCGCCGCGCTATGCCACTACCATCGCGGCCATCCCCAGCCTGATGACCACCGCGGACTTCGCCGCCTACCGCGCGGTGGAACGCAAGCCGCTGGTCGGCCAGCGCTTCGGCATGACCATCTACACGCAGCCGGCGCCGTCCTTCGGCGGCCTGGTCACGCTCTACACGCTGGGCCTGCTGGAACGCAAGGGCCTGTCGAACACGATGGACTTCAACGGCGCGCCCTTCGTGCACCTGGTGACCGAGGCGAGCCGCCTGGCCAATGCCGACCGCCGCAACATCGTGGGCGATCCGGCCTACTCCAACACGAACGCGCGCATCGCGACGCTGCTGTCGGCGCCCTACCTCGATGCGCGTGCGGCGATGATGACCGGCACTGCGCGCGGCAGCGTGCCTGCGGGCGGCGCGGCCGATGGCGTGCCTCCCTTCGCCGCCACCAGCCCGGCCGGCTACGACACCATGGCCGCCCTCACCGTGCCGGCGGCGCGTGACCGCGCCCTGCGCCGCCAGGCGGCCACCCGGCTTGCCGAGGCCGGCCGCCGCAACGAGGACTGGAACACCACCAGCAACCTCGCCGTGGTCGACGGCTACGGCAACGCGCTGTCGATGACCACCACGATCAACACGCACTGGGGCGCGCACATCGAGGCCGCCGGCATGATGGTCAACAACGCGATGTCGAACTTCTCGGCCAGCACGCCGGGCAACGACGTCAACGGCTACGCCGCCTACAAGCGGCCGCGCAGTTCCATCGCGCCCGCGATCGCCTTCGACGCCCAGGGCCGCGTGCGGCTGGTGTGGGGCGCGGCCGGCGGCGGCCCCATCCCCGACTACATCGTGAAGGCCTTCCTGGGCTACGGCAGCTGGAACATGGACCTGCAGGCGGCGATCAATGCCGACAACTGGACCGGCCAGAACGGCATCGCCGAAGTCGAGGCCGGCAAGCCCATCGCCGGCGTGGTGTCCACGCTGATCGGCACCTACGGCAGCACCGCCTCGAACGCCTCGGCCACCGGCCTCACGAGCGGGCTCAGCGGCATCGCGGTGGAGTACGACGCCAACGGCTTCCCGATCTACAAGGGAGCGGCGGACAACCGGCGCCATGGGGGGGCTGTGGGGTACTAGGCCCCCGGATGCGCGGGGCGGACTCGCCCTGCGCCTGGGTCGGGCGATGGGGTGGGCTCGCTGCGCGCAGGCCCTGCGGTTGATCCGGGGGCGCTGGGGCGCTCGCTGCGCGAGCACACCCTACCGGCTGGCGATGCGGCGGATGTTCCGCAGCGTGGGCTCGCGCAGCGAACGCACCGCCACGACCCGGCCGCAGCTCACGGCAGCACCAGCGCGTAGCGCGTCCCCCGTCCCTGGCCCGTGCGCGCGAGCAGCCCGGCCTCCGTGAGCCGGGTCAGTTCCCGGTAGGCCGTGGCCCGTGACACGCCGGTGAGGTTCACGTACTTCTCCGTGCTCAGGCCGCCCACGAAGCCGTCGGGGCCGGCCTCGAGCAGGCGCGCCAGCGCCTTGCGCTGCGAGGCGCTCAGGCCCGGATGCCGCGCCTGCACGCCGGCCCAATAGCGGCCGTGCGCCAGCGCCTTGTCCATGCGCGCCGTCGCGGCGTCGAACGCCGCGCCGATGCGGTCGACGAACCAGCACACCCAGGGCGTGACGTCCAGCCGCGCCTGCCCGGTCGCGGCCTGCAGCTGCGCGTAGTAGCCCGCGCGGTCGGCGGCCAACTGCGCCGACAGGCTGAACAGGCGCCGGTCCGACCGCATGTCCTGCGCCAGGGCCAGTTCGGCCAGCGCCCGACCGATCCGGCCGTTGCCGTCCTCGAAGGGATGGATGGCCTCGAACCAGAGATGCGCCACCGCGGCGCGCACGAAGCCGTCGATCTCGGGTGCCAGGCTGTGCACGTTGAACCATTGCAGCAGCGCCTGCATGTGGCCCGGGACGTCGGCCGAGGGCGGCGCCTGGTAGTGCACCACGTCCGGCTGGCCCAGGCGCGGCGTGACGATCTGCATGGGCTCGGCATGGCTGCGCCAGGCGCCGGTGGCGATGCGCGTGACGCCGCTGCGGCCGGTGGGGAACAGCGCGGCCTGCCAGGCGCACAGGTCGTCGGCGGCGAGCGGTCGGCTCCACTGCGCCACCGCCGCCTGCAGCACGTCGAGCGTGGCCTCCTTGCGCAGGTCACGCGCCGGCCCCGGCGCTTCGGCGAGCCCCAGCCGGCGCGCCGCCGAGGCGCGCACGGAATTCAGCTGCAGCTGCTCGCCCTCGATGCGGGCAGTGGCCAGCGCCTCGTCGGTCCACCCAGCTAGCTGCAGGTCGGCCAGGTCGGCCAGGCCCAGCGCGCCGGCCAGCCCCAGCATGCGCCCCTGGGCCTGGCGCGAGCGCGCCAGCGGCGCCGTGACGGCGTTGGCGTCCCACGTCAGCGCCGGCCAGCCGGGCGCCTGCCAGAGGTAGGTGAAGCGCATCGCAGGATTTTACGCTTCACTGCTGAAGCGCAAACGGCGGATTTGCGCTTCAGCGGCGCAGGGCGGCCCCGCCTACCCCACCCACCGCCGCGCGTTGTGCCACAGCGCCATCCACGGGCTGTGGGCCGACGGATCGCCGCCGGTCCAGGACATCTGGATGTTGCGGAAGACGCGTTCGGGGTGCGGCATCAGCGCGGTGAAGCGGCCGTCGGCGGTGGTGACCGCGGTCAGGCCGCCGGCGCCGCCGTTGGGGTTGAAGGGATAGCGTTCGGTCGGCTGCCCATGGTTGTCGACGAAGCGCATCGCCCGGACCACCGCCGCCGCGTCGCCGCGCTGCGAGAAGTTGGGATAGCCCTCGCCGTGCGCCACCGCGATGGGCAGCCGGGCACCGGCCAGGCCCTGGAAGAACAGGCTGGGCGAGTCCAGCACCTCCACCATCGCCAGGCGCGCCTCGAAGCGTTCGCTGCGGTTGGTGGTGAAGCGCGGCCAGGCCTGGGCGCCGGGAATGATGTCGGCGAGTTCCGCGAACATCTGGCAGCCGTTGCACACGCCCAGGCCGAAGGTGTCGCCGCGGCCGAAGAAGGCCTGGAACTGCGCCGACAGCACCGGATTGAAGGTGATGCTGCGGGCCCAGCCGATGCCGGCGCCCAGCGTGTCGCCATAGCTGAAGCCGCCGCAGGCGACGATGCCGCGGAAGTCCTCCAGCCGGTGGCGGCCGGACTGCAGGTCGGTCATGTGCACGTCCACCGCCTCGAAGCCGGCCTCGGTGAAGGCATAGGCCATCTCGATGTGCGAGTTGACGCCCTGCTCGCGCAGGATGGCCACGCGCGGGCGGGCGCCGGTGCCCACGTAGGGTGCGGCGACGCCCGGCACCGCCTCCGGCAGGAAGACATGCAGGCCGGGGTCGGCGGGGTCGCCGGCCGCGGCATGCTCGCTGTCGGCGCAGGCCGGGTTGTCGCGCTGCTGGCAGATCTTCCAGCTGACGCTGTCCCACACCTGGTGCAGGTCGGACAGCCTGGCGCTGAACACCGCCTTGGTGTCGCGCCACACCTGCAGTTCGCCCTTGCCGACGTCGATGGCCGAATCCGCCGGCCGCGTCTTGCCCACGAAGTGGCTGTGCCTGGACAGGCCGTACTCGCGCAGCACCTGCATCACGGCGTTGCGTTCGGCGGTGCGCACCTGCAGCAACACGCCCAGTTCCTCGTTGAACAGCGCGCGCAGGGTCAGCTCCTCGCGCCGCGCCGATACCTGGGCCGCCCAGTTCTTGGCGTCGCCGTACTCGGCGCGGCTGTCGGCGATGCCGTCGCCCTCGGTCACCAGCAGGTCGACGTTGAGCGACACGCCCACCTGGCCCGCGAAGGCCATCTCGCAGGCGGCGGCGAAAAGGCCGCCGTCGCTGCGGTCGTGGTAGGCCAGGATGCGGCCCTGCGCCCGCAGCGCGTTGACCGCGTCGACCAGGCGCACCAGGTCCTGGGCGTCGTCGAGGTCCGGCACCTCGCCGCCGGGCTGGCCCAGGGCCTGCGCCAGGATGCTGCCGCCCATGCGCTTGCGCCCGTGCCCCAGATCGACCAGCACCAGGGTCGTGTCTTCCGTGGCCTGCAGCTGCGGCGTGAGGGTGCCGCGCACGTCGTCGACGCTGGCGAAGGCGGTGACCACCAGGCTGACCGGCGAGGTCACCTTGCGGGTGGCGCCGCCTTCGTTCCACTGCGTGCGCATCGACAGGCTGTCCTTGCCCACCGGGATGGACACGCCCAGCTGCGGGCACAGCTCCATGCCGACGGCGCGCACGGTGTCGTACAGCGCGGCGTCCTCGCCCGGTTCGCCGCAGGCGGCCATCCAGTTGGCCGACAGCTTCACCCGCGGCAGCGCGATGGGTGCGGCCAGCAGGTTGGTGATGGCCTCGGCCACGGCCATGCGGCCGGACGCCGGGGCATCGACGGCGGCCAACGGCGTGCGCTCGCCCATGCTCATCGCCTCGCCGGCGAAACCGCGGTAGTCGGCCAGCGTCACGGCGCAGTCGGCCACCGGCACCTGCCAGGGGCCGACCATCTGGTCGCGGTGCGTGAGGCCGCCCACGGTGCGGTCGCCGATGGTGACCAGGAAGCGCTTGGAGGCGACGGTCGGATGGCTCAGCACCCGGATGGCGGCGTCCTGCAGCGAGACGTCCGTGAGGTCCAGCGGCGCCACTTCGCGCGCCACCCGGCGCACGTCGCGGTGCATCTTGGGCGGCTTGCCCAGGAGCACGTCCATGGGCATGTCGACGGCACGGTCGGCCTCGGGCCCCGGCCCTTGGGCGCCGCCGTCTCGCTCGACGCCCGACGCCGCGCCCTCGACGACCAGCTGCCGCTCCTCGGTCGCCACGCCGACCACGGCGAAGGGGCAGCGTTCGCGCTCGCAGAAGCCGCGGAACTGCTCCAGCGACTCGGGCGCGATGGCCAGGACGTAGCGCTCCTGGCTCTCGTTGCACCAGATTTCCTTGGGTGCCAGGCCGGATTCCTCCAGCGGCACCTGGCGCAGGTCGAAGCGGGCGCCGCGGCCGGCGTCGTTGGTCAGCTCGGGAAAGGCGTTGGACAGGCCGCCCGCGCCCACATCGTGGATGGCCAGCACCGGGTTGGCATCGCCCAGGGCCCAGCAGGCGTTGATCACCTCCTGCGCCCGGCGTTCGATCTCCGGGTTGCCGCGCTGCACGGAATCGAAGTCCAGCTCCGCCGTGTTGGTGCCGGTAGCCATCGAGGAGGCGGCGCCGCCGCCCATGCCGATGCGCATGCCGGGCCCGCCCAGCTGCACCAGCAGGGTGCCCGGCGGGAACGGGATCTTCTTCGTCAGGCGCGCATCGATGAAGCCGACGCCGCCGGCGATCATGATGGGCTTGTGGTAGCCGCGCGCCACGCCCGCCACCTCCTGCTCGTACTCGCGGAAGTAGCCCAGCAGGTTGGGCCGTCCGAACTCGTTGTTGAAGGCAGCGCCACCCAGCGGGCCCTCGGTCATGATCTGCAGCGGGCTGGCGATGTGCTCGGGCTTGCCGAAGCGGCCGCCCCACAGGCTGGACACCGAGAAGCCGGTCAGGCCCGCCTTGGGCCGGGCGCCACGGCCGGTGGCGCCCTCGTCGCGGATCTCGCCGCCGGCGCCGGTGGAGGCGCCGGGAAAGGGCGAGATGGCCGTCGGGTGGTTGTGGGTCTCCACCTTCATCAGCACGTGGTGGGTGGCTTCGCCCTTGCCGTAGACGCCGCCCGCGCCGGCCAGGAAGCGCTCCACCACATGGCCTTCCATCACCGCGGCGTTGTCGGCATAGGCGATGACGGTGTGCTGGGGATGCAGCTGGTGGGTGTTGCGGATCATGCCGAACAGGCTCTTGTCCTGCGGCGTGCCGTCGATGGTGAAGGCGGCGTTGAAGATCTTGTGCCGGCAGTGCTCGCTGTTGGCCTGGGCGAACATCATCAGCTCGACGTCGCTGGGGTTGCGGCCCAGCGCGCGGAAGGCATCGACCAGGTAGTCGATCTCGTCGTCGGCCAGGGCCAGACCGAAGCGGGCGTTCGCGGCCTCCAGGGCAGCGCGGCCGCCGCCGAGGACGTCGACATGCTCCATCGGCGGCGCCTGCAGCTCGGTGAACAGGCGGGCGGCGTCGGCGCGCTGCGCCACCACGCTTTCGGTCATGCGGTCGTGCAGCAGCGCCGCCGCCGCGGCCAGCTGGGCGGGCTCCAGCGTGGCACGGCCGCCCAGCCAGCCGGTTTCCAGCACCAGCCGGTACTCGACGACGCGCTCGATGCGCCGCACCGCCAGGCCGCAGTTGTGCGCGATGTCGCTCGCCTTGGAGGCCCAGGGCGAGACCGTGCCCAGGCGCGGTGTCACCACCAGCAGCGGGCCGTCGCTGCCGCCGGTGTACGGTTCGCCGTACGTCAGCAGCGCCGCCAGGCGCTCCCGCTCGGCGGCGTCGGGCGCATGGTCGCTGGCGACGAGGTGGACATGGCGGGCCTGGATGCCCGAGATCTTCGGATGCACCGCCTGCAGGCGCGGAAGGAGCTGGCGGATCCGGAAATCGCTGAGGGCCTGGCCGCCCTCGAACTCGGTGATGTGCACTGGGTGGAACCTGTGGGGTGGCCGCTGACTGGGGCCGTTGGGTGAGCCCTGCATTTTACCTGCGAGGCCTTTGCTGCTCTGGGATAATCGGCCATGGCCATCACGTACAAGGACCCCCAGGGCATCGAAGGGATGCGCACCGCCGGCCGCCTGGCCGCCGAGGTGCTCGACCATCTCACGCCCTTGATCAAGCCCGGCATCACCACGCGCGAGATCGACCGCCTGGCCGCCGAGCACATGAAGAAGCAGGGCTCCATCTCCGCCACCCTGGGCTACCAGCCGTCCGGCTACCCGCCCTACCCGGCCTCCCTGTGCACCTCGGTCAACCACGTGGTGTGCCACGGCATCCCCAACGACAAGCCGCTGAAGAAGGGCGACATCGTCAACGTCGACGTCACCGTCATCAAGGACGGCTGGTACGGCGACACCAGCCGCATGTTCATCGTCGGCGAGGCCTCGATCGCGGCCAAGCGGCTGGTCCAGGTCACCTTCGAGGCCATGTGGCACGGCATCGCCATGGTCAAGCCGGGCGTGCGCCTGGGCGACATCGGCTGGGCCATCCAGAAGTTCGCCGAGGGCAACGGCTTCTCGGTGGTGCGCGAGTTCTGCGGCCACGGCATCGGCCGCAACTTCCACGAGGAGCCCCAGGTGCTGCACTACGGCAAGCCGGGCACGCTGGAAGAACTGAAGCCGGGCATGACCTTCACCATCGAGCCCATGATCAACGCCGGCCGCCGCGAAGTGAAGGAATTCGGCAACGACGGCTGGACCATCGTCACCAAGGACCACTCGCTGTCCGCCCAATGGGAGCACACCGTACTGGTCACCGAGACCGGCTACGAGGTGATGACCCTGTCGGCCGGCAGCCCGCCGCCGCCGGCCTTCGTCCAGCAGTGAGCTCCGCGGTGGTCCTGCCGGTGGCGGGCGGGTCCGACATCGCCGCCATCCGCGATGCGCACAGGGCGCGCAAGGACGCCCTGCTGGCCGCCCTGCAGGCCGAAGGCGGCACCACCCGCAGCATCCGCGGCCTGTTGCAGGCCCTGAGCAACCTCGCCGACGACACCCTGCGGGCCCTCTGGGAGCGCGCCGGCCTGCCCGCCGGCGCCGCGCTGGTCGCGGTGGGCGGCTTCGGCCGCGGCGAGCTCTTCCCCGCCTCCGACGTCGACGTGCTGCTGCTGATGCCCGACGGCATGTCCTGCGAAGGCGACGCGCAGCTGCGCCAGCGCATCGAGTCCTTCATCGGCGGCTGCTGGGACGCCGGCCTGGAGATCGGCTCCAGCGTGCGCACGGTGGAGGAATGCGTGGCCGCGGCCAGCGATGTCACGGTGCAGACCAGCCTGCTGGAGGCGCGGCTGATCACCGGCTCGCGCCAGCTGTTCCTGGCCTTCCAGGAGCGCTTTCGCGCCACCATCGATGCGCGCGCCTTCTTCGTCGCCAAGACGCTGGAGATGCGCCAGCGGCACAACAAGTTCGAGAACACGCCCTACTCGCTGGAGCCCAACTGCAAGGAGTCGCCCGGCGGCCTGCGCGACCTTCAGGTGATCCTGTGGGTGGCCAACGCGGCCGGCTTCGGCAGGAGCTGGGACGAACTCGCCCGGCGCGGCCTGGCCACCGCCTTCGAGGCGCGCCAGATCAAGCGCAACGAGGCCCTGCTGAGCCTCATCCGCGCGCGCCTGCACGTGGTGGCCAACCGGCGCGAGGACCGGCTGGTGTTCGACCTGCAGACGGCGGTGGCCGAATCCTTCGGCTACAAGGCAGTGACGCGGCCCGACGGCCGGGTCCTGGAGCGCGCCAGCGAGCGCCTGATGAAGCGCTTCTACTGGGCGGCCAAGGCGGTGACGCAGCTCAACCAGGTGCTGCTGCTGAACATCGAGGAGCGCCTCAACCCGGGGGCGCAGGAGCCGCGCCGCATCAACGCCAACTTCCTGGAGAAGTCCGGGATGATCGAGGTGGCCAGCGACGACCTCTACCTGAAGCAGCCGCGCGCCATCCTCGAGACCTTCCTGCTGTACCAGACCGAGCCGGGCATCAAGGGCCTGTCGGCGCGCACCCTGCGGGCGCTGTACAACGCCCGCAAGGTGATGGACGCCGACTTCCGCAACGATCCGGCCAACCACGCCACCTTCCGCGAGATGCTGATGCAGCCGCGCGGCATCACCCACGCGATGCGGCTGATGAACCAGACTTCGGTGCTGGGGCGCTACCTGTGGGTGTTCCGCCGCATCGTCGGCCAGATGCAGCACGACCTGTTCCACGTCTACACGGTGGACCAGCACATCCTGATGGTGCTGCGCAACGTGCGCCGCTTCTTCATCGCGGAGCATGCCCACGAGTACCCGTTCTGCTCGCAGCTGGCCGCCGGCTGGGACCGGCCCCACATCTTCTACATCGCGGCGCTGTTCCACGACATCGCCAAGGGCCGCGGCGGCGACCACTCCGAGCTGGGCGCGCGCGAGGTGCGGCGCTTCTGCAAGCAGCACCGCATCGACCCGCAAGACGCCAAGCTGATCGAGTTCCTGGTGCGCGAGCACCTCATGATGAGCCGGGTGGCGCAGAAGGAGGACCTGGGCGACCCCGAGGTGATCCGCGCCTTCGCCGCCCGCGTAGGGAACGAACGCTACCTGACCGCGCTGTACCTGCTGACCGTGGCCGACATCCGCGGAACCAGCCCCAAGGTGTGGAATGCCTGGAAGGGCAAGCTGCTGGAAGACCTGTACCGCTACACCCTGCGCGTGCTGGGCGGCCGCGCGCCCGACCCCAGCGCCGAGGTCGAGGCGCGCAAGCGCGAGGCCCTGGTGCAACTGCAGCTGTTCGCGCTGCCCTTCGAGGCGCACCGCAAGCTGTGGGACACGCTGGACGTCGGCTACTTCATGCGCCACGAAGCCGGCGACATCGCCTGGCACACGCGGCACCTCTCGCGCCATGCCGGCAGCCCCCGCGGCATCGTGCGCGCGCGCATGTCGCCGGTGGGCGAAGGCCTGCAGGTGATGGTCTACACGCCCGACCAGCCCGACCTGTTTGCCCGCATCTGCGGCTACTTCGACCAGGCCGGCTTCAGCATCCTGGACGCCAAGATCCACACCACCAGCGACGGCCATGCGCTCGACACCTTCCAGGTGGTCACCGCGGTCATGCCCGACCACTACCGCGAGCTGTGCAGCATGGTCGAATCGGACCTGGCCGCCACCCTGTCGGCCGCCGGGCCGCTGCCGCCGCCCAGCCGCGGCCGGGTGTCGCGCCGCGTGCGCAGCTTCCCGGTGGCGCCGCGCGTCGACCTGCGCCCCGACGACAGGGCGCAGCGCTGGCTGCTGTCGATCTCGGCCAGCGACCGCGTCGGCCTGCTCTATTCGGTGGCGCGCGTGCTGGCGCGCCACAAGCTGAACCTGCAACTGGCCAAGGTGTCCACGCTCGGTGAACGGGTCGAGGACACCTTCCTCATCGACGGCGCCGAACTGCAGCAGACCCGGCGCCAGATCGAAATCGAGACGGAGTTGCTGCAAGCCATCTCCGATTGATGTGTCTACGCCAAATCCCTAACAAGCACGGCAGCACCCCACTACTGTCGCGCTAACATCGCGGGTCGGCCCCACCGGAGCCGATCGTTGGAAGAAAGAACCCCATGACGAAAATCTCCACCCGCCGCAGCCTGGTGCTGCTGGCCCTCGCCGCGGCCACTGGCGCCGCCTTTGCCCAGCAGCAGCGCCCCGCTGTTGCGGCTGCCCCCGCCGCGGCCAAGCCGGCCCCGGCCTCGCTCAACTGGCCGACCAAGCCGCTGCGCATCATCGTCGGCTTCCCCGGCGGCTCCACGCCCGACCTGGTGGCCCGCACCATCGCCGAGCCGCTGTCCAAGCAGCTGGGCCAGCCGGTGATCGTGGAGAACCGCGTGGGCGCGGGCGGCAACATCGCCGGCGACCTGGTGGCGCGCGCGACCGACGACCACACCATCGGCGTCATGATCAACGGCAACATGACGATCGCCAAGATCCTGAATCCGGCGACGCCCTTCGACCCGCTCAAGGCCTTCCAGCCGATCAGCCTGATCGGCACCGCGCCGCTGCTGCTGACCGCGCCGGCCGATGCCAAGTTCAACAATGCGCAGGAGTTCTTCCTGGCCGCGCGCAACGGCGGCGACAAGTGGAGCTACGGCACGCCCGGCATCGGCACCGTGGGCCACATCGGCATGGAGCTGCTGAAGACCAAGACCAACATGAACCCGGTGCACGTGCCGTACCCGGGCAACCCGCAGGTGGTCCAGGCCCTGATGAGCGGCCAGATCCAGATGTCCCTGCTGCCGCCGGGCCTGGCCGCCGCGCAGATCCGCGCCGGCAAGCTCAAGCCCGTCGGCGTGACCTCGGTCAACCGCAGCCCCCTGGTGCCGGAGTATCCGAGCCTGCACGAACAGGGCATCACCAACTTCCAGCTCGAGATCTGGACCGCCGCCGCGGCGCCCCAGTCCATGCCCAAGCCCATCGTGGCCAAGCTGTCGAACCTGATCTCGGAGATCGCGCGCACCCCCGACGTGCGGCAGAAGCTGTTCAACCAGGGCTGGCAGGTCGCCGGCACCTCGGCCGAAGGCCTGGCCAACCGCATCAAGCTCGACACCGCCATCCTCGGCGGCGTGATCCAGATGCGCGGCATCAAGGCGCAATAAGCGCGCCTTCCCACCCCGCGGCCCACGCGGGGTGGCCGCGGGCGGGCCGGCGCCCCGCCCGCCTGCGCGGACAGGGTCGCGCAGCTCAGTCGTCGCCGGCCGCGTCCAGGCCGGGGAACAGCACCTCGGTGAAGCCGAAGCGGCTGAAATCGCGCACCCGCATCGGGTACAGCTTGCCTTCCAGGTGATCGCACTCGTGCTGCACCACCCGGGCGTGGAAGCCTTCGGCCTCGCGGGCGATGGGCTGCCCCTTCTCGTCAAAGCCCGTGTAGCGGATGCGCTTGTAGCGCGGCACCACGCCGCGCAGGCCGGGCACCGACAGGCAGCCCTCCCAGCCGTCCTCCTCCTCGTCCGACAGCGGCGTGATCACCGGGTTCAGCAGCACGGTGCGCGGCACCACCGGTGCGTCCGGATAGCGCGGATTGGGCGTGTCGGTGCCGAAGATGACCAGCTGCAGGTCCTCTCCGATCTGCGGCGCCGCCAGCCCGGCGCCATGGGCCGCGGCCATGGTGTCGCGCATGTCGGCGATCAGCGCATGCAGCGCCGGCGTGTCGAACTGCCGCACCGGCTGTGCCACGCGCAGCAGCCGGGGGTCGCCCATCTTCAGGATCTCGCGCACCGTCATGGGCAAGAGCATAGCGGCTGCCGGCCTTTCGCAACGCGGGCCCCACGCCGGCTGCGCCGATGGTATGTTGGCGACGTGGACAGCCCCAGCCTCCGCCCTGCGCGCAGCGTCTCCAGCCCCGCCCGCTGGCTGCTGCAGGCGCTCGCGGTGCTGTGCGTGGTGCTGGGCTTCATCGGCATCGCGGTGCCGGTGCTGCCCACCGTGCCCTTCCTGCTGGTGGCGGCCTGGGCCGCCGCGCGCAGCTCGCCGCGGCTGCACCACTGGCTGGAGCACCATCCGCGCTTCGGCCACCTGCTGCGTGCCTGGCACCAGCACGGCGCCGTGCCGCGCCGCGCCAAGTGGGCGGCGACGGTGATGATGTCGGCCAGCGGCCTGGGCCTGCTGCTGTTCGTGCGGCCCTGGTGGATGCCGACCTGTGCGGTGGCCTGCATGGCGGTCGTGGCCGTCTGGCTGTGGCGGCGGCCGGAGGACAGCGGGGAATGCGCCCCACCCTGAGCGGCGCCGCCGCCCTCAGGACCCTGACAGCAGCGCCCGCAGGCCGTCCTCGTCGAGCACGGGAATCCCCAGCTCCTGCGCCTTGTCCAGCTTGCTGCCGGCCTCGGCGCCGGCCACCACGTAGCTGGTCTTCTTGCTGACCGAGCCAGCGACCTTGGCGCCGGCAGCTTCCAGCAGTTCCTTGGCCTCGTCGCGCGACAGCGTCGGCAGCGTGCCGGTCAGCACCACCGTCTTGCCGGACAGCGGCCTGGGCACCTGCGCCACCGGCTCGCCCTCTTCCCAGGTGACGCCCACCGCGCGCAGCTGCTCCACCACCTCGCGGTTGTGCGGCTGGCGGAAGAAGGCGTGGACGCTCTCGGCCACGATGGGCCCGACGTCGGGCACCTCCAGCAGCTGCTCCACGCTGGCGTCCATGACGCCATCGAGCTTGCCGAAGTGGCGCGCCAGGTCGCGCGCGGTCGATTCGCCGACGTGGCGGATGCCCAGGCCGTAGAGGAAGCGCGGCAAGGTGGTCTGCTTGGACTTCTCCAGGCTGGCCAGCAGGTTCTGCGCCGACTTGTCGCCCATGCGCTCCAGGGCGACCAGCTTGGCCAGGCCCAGGCGGTACAGATCGGGCAGGTTGCGGATCACGCCCGCATCCACCATCTGGTCGACCAGCTTCTCGCCCAGGCCGTCGATCTCCACCGCGCGGCGCTGGGCGAAATGCAGGATGGCCTGCTTGCGCTGGGCCGGGCAGAACAGGCCGCCGGTGCAGCGGTAGTCGGCCTCGCCCTCCTCGCGCACCGCCGCCGAGCCGCACACCGGGCAGGTGCGCGGCATGGTGAACTGCACGGCGCCTGCGGCGCGCTTGTCGGGCACCACCGCCACCACCTCGGGAATGACGTCGCCCGCGCGCCGCACGATCACGTGGTCGCCCACGCGCACGTCCTTGCGGCGCGCCTCGTCCTCGTTGTGCAGCGTGGCGTTGGTCACGGTGACGCCGCCCACGAACACCGGCTGCAGCCGCGCCACGGGGGTCAGCTTGCCGGTGCGGCCGACGTAGATGTCGATGGCTTCGACCGTGGTCACCATCTCCTGCGCCGGGAACTTGTGCGCCACCGCCCAGCGCGGCTCGCGCGTGACGAAACCCAGCTGCTTCTGCAGCGCCAGGCTGTTCACCTTGTAGACCACACCGTCGATGTCGAAGGGCAGGCCGTCGCGGTCGCGCCCCACGCCCTGGTGGTAGGCCACCAGGTCGTCGGCGCCGCGTGCCACCACCACCCGGTCGGACACGGGCAGGCCCCAGGCCTGCAGGGCCTTGAGCACGTCGTGGTGGGTGGCGAAGGCCGGACCCCCCTCGATCTCGCCCCAGCCATAGGCGAAGAAGCTCAGGGGCCGCTGGCGCGCGATGGCCGGGTCCAGCTGTCGCACCGCGCCGGCCGCGGCGTTGCGCGGGTTGACGAAGGTCTTCTCGTTCCTGGCACCCTTGGCGATCTTGTCGCGCTGGAGTTCGTTGAGCCGCTCGAAGTCGTCGCGGCGCATGTAGACCTCGCCGCGCACCTCCAGCACCGGCGGCACCTGCTTGCCGTGCAGCCGCAACGGAATCTGGCCGATGGTGCGGATGTTCTGGGTGACGTCCTCGCCGACCTCGCCGTCGCCGCGCGTGGCCGCCTGCACCAGCTGGCCGTGCTCGTAGCGCAGGTTGATCGCCAGCCCGTCGAACTTGAGCTCGGCGACGTACTCCACCGGCGGATCGCCTTCCTTCAGGCCGAGCTCGCGCCGCACGCGGGCGTCGAAGTTGCGCGCGCCGCTGGCCTCGATGTCGGTCTCGGTGCGGATCGACAGCATGGGCACCCTGTGCCGCACCTTGGCGAAGCTCTCCAGCACGCGGCCGCCGACGCGCTGCGTGGGCGAGTCGGGCGTGCGCAATTCGGGATGCCGCTCCTCCAGGTCCTGCAGTTCCCGGAACAGCCTGTCGTATTCGGCGTCCGGGATCTCCGGATCGTCCAGCACGTAGTAGCGGTGGGCGTGGTGGTGCAGCAGCTCGCGCAGCGCGTCGGCGCGCTCACGGTCTCGGGCCGGGATGCTCATGGTGCTAGGAGAACAGCCGCCGCGCCTGCGGCGAGCCCGCCGAGAGGTCGCGCGCGTCCAGCGTGTCGTACAGGGTCTCGAGGTCGGCGCCGATCACGTCCAGGGCTTCCGCCGGAATCACCCGGCCGTCGTCGTCGGTGATGAGGCCGTCCATGGCCGCGGCCAGGGCGACGGCGGCATCGCGCATGCGCACGAAGGGCTGCTCGCTGCGCGGCACCTGCGGCACGTCCAGGCTGAGGGTCAGCTCGCGGATGGCCGACTGCGCCGGATCGTCGGCCAGCGCCGCCTGGGTGGAGAACGCCAGCCCCAGGATGGGCATCTGCCCCTGCGCCGACGCCGGCAGCACCATGCGGCCCGGGATGGCGCCGACCACGAAGCCATGGCGGGCGGCATGCTGGTGGACGAAACCCGGGCTCCAGGCGGCATTGCGCGCGCGCAGCGTGAAGCCCAGCTGCGCATCGTGGCTGCCGGCGAACTGGTCCAGCTCGCGGGCCCGCGCCACCTCGTCGCGCATCTCGGGGAATTCGGGCGCGCCGTTGATGGCGTCGGCGAAGGCCTGGGCCTTCATGACGAACTCCGAGTACTCGATCTCGTTGAGCGCGCCGTTGCGGTTGGCCAGCTGCACCCCGGCCTGGAAGGCGGTGTAGCGCTGGCCGCCGCGCGGCGTCTCCCACTCGCCGGTGCGCTCGTTGCGGCCTTCGATGGCGAAGGGCTTGCTGCCCGCGCGCCGCGTCGGCGGCAGCGCCGCCATGGCCGCTTCACCCGAGACCGGTCCGTCGACCGCGATGGGCGCCAGCGCATCGATCAGGCCGTCCAGCCCCGGCTTGCGCTCGGGCAGCGGCAGCGGCGCCAGCGGTCCGTCGTCCTCCAGTACCGGCTCGGCCCGCTC
>JAEZKX010000045.1 GCA_023436025.1 Pseudomonadota bacterium
GCCAGGGCCTGCGCCACGGGCGAGGACCGCCCCTCCAGCGCCGCCAGCACCGCGCGCAGGTCCTGCGCCAGCTGGTCGCCGTCCTGGTAGCGCGCCTCCGGCTTCTTGGCCAGCGCCCGCGCCACCACCTGCGCCAGCTGCGATGGCAGGCCGGGGCGGACGACGCCCAGGTCGGGGGCTTCCTCGTTGGCGATCTTGTACATCAGCTCCGCCATCGAATCGCCGCGGAAGGGCAGCACGCCGGTGAGCATCTGGAACAGCATCACGCCCAGCGAGTACAGGTCGGAGCGGCCATCGACCCGCTTGCCGGCGATCTGCTCGGGCGACATGAAGCTGGGCGTGCCCAGCACCAGCCCGGTCTTGGTCTTGCTGGAATCGGTGATGCGCGCGATGCCGAAGTCGGTGACCTTCACCGTGTCCGAGTCGATCTCGTACATGATGTTCGCCGGCTTGATGTCGCGGTGGACCACGTTCTGCCGGTGCGCATAGGCCAGCGCCTCGGCCACGCGCGCCACGATGGACAGCACCCGCGGCACCGGCAGCAGCGCGCCGTCCTTGCAGTAGTCGACCAGGTCGCGGCCCTTGAGGAATTCCATCGCGATGTAGGCCAGGTCGTGCTCCTCGCCGGCGTCGAAGATGGTCACGATGTTCTGGTGCTGCAGGCGGCCGGCGGTCTCGGCCTCGCGGAAGAAGCGCTCGCGCGCGTCGGCGAGATCCTCGCCCTCGAACTCCTGCGACAGCGCCATCGTCTTGATGGCCACCACGCGGCCGATCTTGGGGTCGCGCCCCAGGTACACCACGCCCATGGCGCCCTTGCCCAGTTCCTTCTCGACCTGGTAGCGGCCCAGCATGGGCTTTTCCACGGCGCCGCCATCGAGCAGCATGGTGCCGCCGGGATGGCTGCTGCCGCCGCCGAGGATGACCGTCTCGGACAGGTTCTTCGCGCGATTGAGCTTGGCCTGCAGGTCCTTGTACTTCGGATTCCAGGCGGCCATGTGCTCGTAGACCGCCTGCGCCTTGTTGAACTGCCGCTTGCGCTCGAAGTCCAGCGCCAGGTTGTTCAGGTTGGCCATGACCTCGTCGCTCAGCGGCACCCGGCGGAAGCGGTCGAAAGCCATGTCCAGCTGGCCCTGGCCCTGCAGCGCCAGTCCCATCATGCGGTTGGTCTCGGCCGATTCCTCGTCCGCCTTCGCCTTGCCGGCCTCGGTGACCAGGAAGCGCTTGGTCGTGAGCGCCAGGTGCCCGATCAGCAGCATGGTCGCCGGCAGCACCAGCTGCATCCACAGCGAGGCACCGGCGAGCAGGCCGAACTCCAGCGCCAGGAACAGGATGAACAGGCCCGCCGTCACCGCGCCACCCATGCCGGCCGACAGCTTCGGCAGCACCGCGACCAGGTAGCCCGCCACCAGCAGCAGCACCGCCAGGGTGGCCAGGCCACCCCACACCGGTTGCACGATGAAGTGCTCGCCCAGGATGCTGGAGGTGATGTGGGCGATCATCTCCACCGGGGCCAGCGCCGCATGGCCGGGCGCGGGGAAGGTGGTGCCCACGCCGGCCGCCGTGGGGCCGATCAGGACGATCTTGTCGGTGTACTTCGAAGCCGGGATCTTGCCCGAGAGCACGTCGTAGAAGGAGTCCTGGCTGAACGCCGGCTTGCCGTCCTTGGGGCGGTAGAACTGCGGCAGCATGCGCGCGCCTTCGTCGGTGGACACGCGCAGCTTGCCGATCTGCACCGACTGGCCGGGATCCAGGCGGATGTCCGCGGCGTCGAGGTTGAGGCTGCGGGCGGCGGCCAGCAGCGACATGGACGGCAGCGCCTTGCCGTAGTAGTCGACCAGCAGCGGCTCGGAGCGCACGGCGCCGTCGACGTCGTTGTACTGGTTCAGGTGGCCGATGCCGGCGGCGGCGTTGCCCAGCACCTCGATCGGCTGCGTGGTGCTGAGCGACGGCACGCCGAAGTGGCCGCTGTCGATGGCGCTCTTCAGCGCCGCCGACGGCAAGGGCTTGTCGGCCTTGCCCTGCGGCTCGCCCAGCACGAAATGCGAGGGCAGCACCACGTTGCCGGCGTTCTTCATGCTGGCGGCGAGCTTGGCGTCGGTGTCCAGCGCCTGCTCGGCCTCGCCGATGATCCGGCCGACCTGCTCCGGCGCGCCGTCGGGCCCCAAGGCCTCCTTGATCTGGCGGATGTAGGCCAGGCCGCGGTCGGTCTGCGGCTCGAAGAAGAAGACGTTGTGGACGATCGTCTTGGGCTTGGCCGGGGCCAGCTTGTCGATCAGCTGCGCATGGACGTCGCGCGGCCAGGGCCAGCGGCCGATGTTGGAGATGCTGTAGTCGTCGATCGCGATGATGGCGATGCGGTCGGACGGCTGGCGGGCGCTGCTGGTGGAGGCGTAGTCGTAGTAGCGGCGTTCCAGGGTGCCGATGAAATCGGTGGTGGCGTGCAGCACCAGCACCGCCAGGACCGCCAGCACGCCCACGAACCAGTCGGTGCGCCAGAACCGCGCACGCCTCGATGATGCCGATGTAGCCACTTCCTCGCCCCTTGCCCGGCCGCCGCCGGCCTCATCTGTGGAAAACCACAGGTACACCCACCCAAACCGCCGCCGCCCGCGGCGAGGACAGGCGGAAGGTAGCAGAGGGGGCAACGGCGGACAAGGAAGTTTGTCGCGCCGTGGCTACTTTCTGTTGCAGGTCCGCCAATGGCGGAATCAGCTGGCGGCGGCGTCCTTGCGCTGGCGCGCCGCGAACACCTTGCCGATGACCAGCACCAGCAGCGCGCCGGCCACGGCGGCGGCGTACTTCAACTTCGGATCGAAGCCGGCCACGTGCGGGGCGATGCCCGGGTCGGTGAACATCATCTCGCCGGCGATCCAGCCCAGCAGCATGCCGCCCAGGGTGATGATGACCGGGAAGCGGTCCATCAGCTTCAGCACGATCTGGCTGCCGGCGACGATGATGGGGATGCTCACCAGCAGGCCGAAGATCACCAGCGGCACCTGGTGGCCTTCACCGGCGCCTTGCGCCGCGCCGGCGATGGCGATGACGTTATCCACGCTCATCACCAGGTCGGCCACGATCACGGTCTTGACCGCGCTCCACAGCTTGTCGCTGGACTGGATGTTGCCGTGCTCGTCTTCGTCATGCTGCGGCAGCAGCAGCTTGACCCCGATCCAGATCAGCAGCAGGCCGCCCACCAGCTTCAGGTAGGGAATCGCCAGCAGCGTGAGCGCGAACACGATCAGGATGACCCGCAGGACGATGGCACCCGCCGTGCCGTAGATGATGCCCAGCTTGCGCTGCTTGGGCGGCAGGCCGCGACAGGCCAGCGCGATGACGACGGCGTTGTCGCCGCCCAGGAGGATGTCGATCAGAATGATCTGGCCGACGGCGACCCAGAAGGCCGCGGTCATGAATTCCATCATGTTGTTGTGTGCTTGCGCAGTTCTTGGAAAAGAGAAAGCCGATTGTCGGCCAGGACAATCGGCTTGGGGTGCGGGGTAATACGGAAGCCGGGGCAGCCGCGGCCGCCCCGCCAGGCAACATCAGAGCAGGGACTTCAGCAGCTTGCCCATCTCGGACGGGTTGCGCGTGACCTTGAAGCCGCACTCCTCCATGACGGCGAGCTTGGCATCGGCCGTGTCGGCGCCGCCGGAGATCAGCGCGCCCGCGTGGCCCATGCGCTTGCCGGGAGGCGCGGTGACGCCAGCGATGAAGCCCACGATCGGCTTCTTCATGTGGTCCTTGCACCAGCGCGCCGCTTCGGCCTCGTCGGGGCCGCCGATCTCGCCGATCATGATGACGGCGTCGGTGTCCGGGTCGTCGTTGAAGGCCTTCATCACGTCGATGTGCTTCAGGCCGTTGATCGGATCGCCGCCGATACCCACCGCGGTGGACTGGCCCAGGCCGATCTCGGTCAGCTGCGCCACGGCTTCATAGGTCAGCGTGCCGGAGCGCGAGACCACGCCGATGCGGCCCTTGCGGTGGATGTGGCCGGGCATGATGCCGATCTTGATCTCGTCGGGCGTGATCAGGCCGGGGCAGTTGGGGCCGAGCAGCAGCGTCTTCTTGCCGCCGGCGGCTTCCTTGGCCTTCATCTTGTTGCGCACTTCCAGCATGTCGCGCACCGGGATGCCTTCGGTGATGCAGATGGCCATGTCGAGGTCGGCCTCGACGGCCTCCCAGATCGCGGCGGCGGCGCCGGCCGGCGGCACGTAGATCACCGACACGGTCGCGCCGGTTTCCTTGGCGGCTTCCTTCACCGACGCGTAGATCGGGATGTCGAAGATCTTCTCGCCGGCCTTCTTCGGGTTCACGCCGGCGACGAAGCATTCCTTGCCGTTGGCGTATTCCTGGCACTTTTCCGTGTGGAACTGGCCGGTCTTGCCGGTGATGCCCTGCGTGATGACGCGCGTGTCCTTGTTGATGTAGATCGACATGCTGATTCCTTAGGCGGCTTTGACGGCGGCGACGACCTTCTGGGCCGCTTCGGCCATGGTGTCGGCGCTGATGATGGGCAGGCCCGATTCGGCCAGCATCTTCTTGCCCAGTTCCTCGTTGGTGCCCTTCATGCGCACCACCAGCGGCACCTGCAGGTTCACCGCCTTGCAGGCCGTGATGACGCCGGTGGCGATGGTGTCGCACTTCATGATGCCGCCGAAGATGTTGACCAGGATGGCCTTGACCTTGGGGTTCTTCAGCATGATCTTGAAGGCCTCGGTCACCTTCTCCGGGGTGGCGCCGCCGCCCACGTCGAGGAAGTTGGCCGGCTCGGCGCCGAACAGCTTGATGGTGTCCATGGTGGCCATGGCCAGGCCCGCGCCGTTGACCAGGCAGCCGATGTTGCCGTCCAGGGAGATGTAGGCCAGGTCGAACTTGCTGGCCTCGATCTCCGCCGGGTCTTCTTCGTCGAGGTCGCGCAGCGCGACGATTTCGGGGTGGCGGAACAGGGCGTTGCTGTCGAAGTTGAACTTCGCGTCCAGGGCGACCACATTGCCCTTGCTGTCACGGTTGAGCGGATTGATCTCGACCAGCGAGGCATCCGTTTCCATGTAGCACTTGTACAGCTTCTGGCAGATGTCGATGAACTGCGCCTGCGAATCGGCGGGCATGCCGATGCCGCGGGCGATCTCCTCGCCCTGCGACTGCGTGAGGCCCACCAGCGGATCGACGAACACGGTGATGATCTTCTCGGGAGTGCTGTGCGCCACTTCCTCGATGTCCATGCCGCCTTCGCTGGAGGCGATGAAGGCCACCTTCTGCGTCGCGCGGTCGGTGACCACCGAGAGGTAGTATTCCTTCTGGATGTCGGCGCCGTCCTCGATGTAGAGGCGGCGCACCTTCTGGCCTTCGGGGCCGGTCTGGTGCGTCTTGAGCTGCATGCCCAGGATCTCACCGGCCAGGCGCTTGACATCGTCGATGGACTTGGCCACCTTGACGCCGCCGCCCTTGCCGCGGCCGCCTGCGTGGATCTGCGCCTTCACCACCCACACCGGGCCGCCGAGCTTTTGCGCCGCCTCGACGGCTTCCTGCACGGTGAATGCCGGAATGCCGCGCGGGACCGGTACGCCGAAGTTGCGCAAGATCTCCTTGCCTTGGTACTCGTGGATCTTCATGAGGTCTCTCTGGAGGAAGAAAACTGGGAGGGGTGCGTCCCGGCGGAAGGAGGGACGGCCGCGCGGCCCGCGCTGGGCGGAGTCGGCTCGGGTTGGAACTTTATCATGGTGCGTTGCACCAAGCCGGCGCGCTAGCGGATGACCCCTGTCCGAAGCCCGGGCTTCCAACGGCGGGCCCGGCCCCACTGGGGTAGACAGGCGCGTGCGATGCGTCGTGCGCGCGGACTAAGCGGTGCGGCTGGGCGGCGCGGATGGCAGGAGTTGCCGACTTGTTCGGGATGCCGCCCGGGGCACGCCGCGGTACCGGCCTGTATCATGGTGCATTGCGTCATCCGGCGCAGAAAGTTTGCGTCTCCACCAGCGTTCGATACAGGGAAAGTACATGGCCAAGGTCTTCATCGACGGCGAGGCGGGCACCACCGGGTTGCAGATCCGCGAGCGCCTGCAGAAGATGCCGCAGGTCGAACTGGTGAGCATCGCGCCCGACAAGCGCAAGGACCCGGAAGCCAAGCGCGAGCTGATGGCCGGCGTCGACCTGGTCATCTTCTGCCTGCACGACGACGCGGCCCGCGAGTCGGCCGCCATGATCGACGCGATCGGCCGCGCCGGCGGACGCAAGCCCCGCATCATCGACGCCTCCACCGCGCACCGCACGGCCGAGGGCTGGGTGTTCGGCTTTCCGGAGCTCGCGCCCGGCCAGCGCCAGGCCGTCATCGACGCCGAACGCGTGAGCAACCCGGGCTGCTATTCCACCGGCGCCATCGCGTTGCTGCGCCCGCTGGTCGATGCCGGCGTGCTGCCCGCCGACTACCCGGTGACGCTGCCGTCGGTGAGTGGTTATTCGGGCGGCGGCCGCGCCATGATCGAGGCCTACGAGGGCGGCAGCGCGCCGGCCTACGAGGTGTATGCGCTGGGCCTGAAACACAAGCACCTGCCGGAGATCCTGAAGTACACCGGCCTGGTGCGCCGGCCCATCTTCATCCCCGCGGTGGGCAGCTTCCGCCAGGGCATGCTGGTGCAGCTGCCGCTGCACCTGGACACCCTGCCCGGCAAGCCGGCGCCGCAGGACCTGGAAGACGTGCTCAAGCGCCACTACCAGGGCAGCGAATGGGTGACGGTGGAGCCGCCCACGGAGGACGGCAAGCTCGATCCGCTGGCGCTGAACGACACCAACAAGATGGAGTTGCGGGTCTACCGCAACATGGACCATGCGCACGCCGTGCTCATCGCCCGGCTGGACAACCTGGGCAAGGGCGCGAGCGGGGCGGCGGTGCAGAACCTGAAGCTGATGCTGGGGCTGGACGACCGGTAGCCCACCGGATTTGCCGCGCATCGCGCGCGCCCGGGAGCCGGATCGCGCTACAGCTGCGGCCGTCTTCGCTATTCGTCGTCCGGCGTGTTGAGCACGCGCCGCACCACTTCGCCGGAGAAGCCGCGCGCCGCCAGGAAGCGCGCTTGCTTGGCGCGCTGCGCCGCGTCTGCGGGAAGCATGCCGAAGCGGCGGCGCCAGACTTCGCGCGCGCGTTCGAACTCGGTGGCGTTGAGGCTGGCGACGGCCACGGCCACCTTTTCGGCATCGATGCCCTTGGCCTGGAGCTCCTGCCGGATGCGGCCGGCGCCGACGCGGGCGGCGCGGCGGTGGACGATGGAATCGACCACCCGCTGCTCGTCGAGGAAGCCCTTGGACTGGAGCTCGTCGAGCGCCTGCTTCACCGCGCCGGGGTCGGACTCCTTGGCCGCCAGCTTGCGTTCCAGCTCCAGCCGCGAGTATTCGCGGCCGGCCAGCAGCCGCAGCGCCCGGCCCTTGACGGAAAGCTGCCCGAAGGCCATGGGCGCCGGCTTATTCGCCTTCGCCCTCGCCATCCACCGGCAGCGGGGCAATGCCGATCTCGGCGCGGATCTTGTTCTCGATCTCGCGGGCCAGGTCGGGGTTCTCGCGCAGGAACTCGCGGGCGTTGTCGCGGCCCTGGCCGATCTTCTCGCCGGCGTAGGCATACCAGGCGCCCGACTTCTCCAGGATCTGGTGCTGCACGCCCATGTCGATGATCTCGCCCTCGCGGCTGATGCCGGCGCCGAACATGATGTCGAACTCCGCCGTCTTGAACGGGGGCGACACCTTGTTCTTGACCACCTTCACCTTGGTCTCGTTGCCGATGGCCTCGTCGCCCTTCTTGATGGTGCCGGTGCGGCGGATGTCCAGGCGCACCGAGGCGTAGAACTTCAGCGCGTTGCCGCCGGTGGTGGTTTCGGGGCTGCCGAACATCACGCCGATCTTCATGCGGATCTGGTTGATGAAGATGACCATGCAGTTGGTCTTCTTGATCGTCGCGGTGAGCTTGCGCAACGCCTGCGACATCAGGCGGGCCTGCAGGCCGGGCAGGGAATCGCCCATCTCGCCCTCGATCTCGGCCTTGGGCACCAGGGCGGCGACGGAGTCGACCACGATCAGGTCGACCGCGCCGGAGCGCACCAGGCTGTCGACGATCTCGAGCGCCTGCTCGCCGGTGTCGGGCTGCGAGATCAGCAGCTGCGGGACGTCGACACCCAGCTTCTGCGCGTACTGGATGTCCAGCGCGTGCTCGGCGTCGACGAAGGCGCACTGGCCGCCGGTGCGCTGCATCTCGGCGATGACCTGCAGGGTCAGCGTGGTCTTGCCGGACGATTCCGGGCCGTAGATCTCGATCACCCGGCCGCGCGGCAGGCCGCCGACGCCCAGGGCGATGTCCAGGCCCAGCGAGCCGGTGGAGACCACCTGGATGTCCTCGATGGCCTCGCCTTCGCCCAGGCGCATGATGGTGCCCTTGCCGAACTGCTTCTCGATCTGGGCCAGCGCGGCCTGCAGGGCCTTGGCCTTCTCGTTGTCCGCCGCGGCGATCTTGCTGCCCTTCACTTGTGCGTCCATGGGTTTTTCCTTGCGTGTCATTGGGTAGGTGTGTTGGCCGCACCCACTGTCTGCAAGGACAGGCTGGATGCATGGCCAGTAATGTAACGAGCACGGATGCCTGCGGACAACAGGTATTTTGGTCAGTTTGCCTTACGATTAACCGATGACCATCCCGGAGGACGACGACGGCTGGCGCCTCACCCACCTGGGACGGCTGCTGGGCCATGCGATGCGGCGCTTCGACGAGCGCGTGCTGTACCTGATGGCGCACGACGTCGACGTGCCGCTGGCGCTGTCGAACCTGGCGGCGCGGGCCCAGGTGAGCGCCGCCCACATCCACATCACCCGCCACCTGGCACGCAAGGGCTCGCGCCTGACCGAGTTGGCGGAGCGCGCCGGCATGAGCAAGCAGGCCATGGGGGACCTGGTGGACCAGTGCGAGGCCTGGGGGCTGGTCACGCGCGAGCCCGATCCGCGCGACGCGCGGGCGCGGCTGGTGGTGTTCACGCCCACCGGGCTGCTGTGGCTGCAGGCCTTCCAGGCCGCCGTGGCGCAGGCGGAGCGGGAATTCCGCGAGGAGGTGGGCGCCGACGTGGCGACGGTGGTGAAGATCGGCCTGGAGGCGTATGCCGGGGGCCATCCATGACGCCGGCGAACGACGGCATGATCCAAGTCAGCTTCCCGTACCACGTCCGGCCTAGAATTTCCGCCAAGCGCCCGCCATGAAGGCGCCACCGAAGGAGACGAGCCATGCGCATCCTCATCGCGGAAGACGACCAGGTCCTGGCCGACGGCCTGCTGCGCAGCCTGCGGGCCTCGGGGGCCGCGGTCGACCACGTGGCCAGCGGCACCGAGGCCGATGCGGCGCTGCTGACGAACAACGAGTTCGACCTGCTGATCCTCGACCTCGGCCTGCCGCGCATGCACGGCCTGGAGGTGCTGCGCAAGCTGCGCGCGCGCGGCTCGCAGATGCCGGTGCTGATCCTCACCGCCGCCGACGCCATCGAGGAACGCGTCAAGGGCCTGGACCTGGGCGCCGACGACTACATGGCCAAGCCCTTCGCGCTGACCGAACTGGAAGCGCGGGTGCGCGCACTGACACGCCGCGGCATGGGCGGCACCAGCAGCACGATCCGGCACGGCCCGCTGGTGTACGACCAGGCCGGCCGCGTCGCCACCATCGACGGCCGCCTGGTCGAACTCTCCGCCCGCGAGCTGGGCCTGCTGGAGGTGCTGCTGCAGCGCGCCGGGCGGCTGGTCAGCAAGGACCAGCTGGTGGAGCGCCTGTGCGAATGGGGCGAGGAGGTGAGCAACAACGCCATCGAGGTGTACATCCACCGCCTGCGCAAGAAGATCGAGAAGGGCCCGATCCGCATCGCCACGGTGCGCGGGTTGGGCTACTGCCTGGAAAAGATTCCGGGATGACAGCGTGGGCGTCGAGGGTCGGGCGTTGAGCGCGAAAACACCTTCCTGGCCCCCCGCTGAACGCCCAACGCCCGACGCCCGATCCACATGAAGCTCTTCCAGCGTGAGCAGCGCTCGCTCTTCGGCGAAATCCTCGACTGGATGCTCACGCCGCTGCTGCTGCTGTGGCCGGTCAGCCTGGCACTGACCTGGCTGGTGGCCCAGAGCATCGCCGGCAAGCCCTTCGACCGGGCGCTCGAATACAACGTGCAGGCCCTGGCGCAGCTGGTCTCGGTGCAGGCCGACCGCGCGGCCTTCAACCTGCCGGCGCCGGCGCGCGAATTCCTGCGCGCCGACGACTCCGACCATGTCTACTACCAGGTGCTGGGCCCGCGCGGCGAGCTGCTATCGGGCGAGCGCGACTTCCCCGCGCCGATCGACGAGGACCGGGCGGTGCCGGGCGAGACCCGGCTGCGCGACGCCGAGATGCGCGGCCTCGACGTGCGGGTGGCCTCCACCTGGGTCAAGCTGGACCTGCCGGGCGGGCCGATGGCGCTGGTGCAGGTGGCCGAAACGCGCGAGAAGCGCTCGGTCCTGGCCACCGAGATCATCAAGGGCGTGATGCTGCCGCAGCTGGTGATCCTGCCGCTGGCCGTGCTGCTGGTGTGGCTGGCGCTGCTGCGCGGCATCAAGCCCCTGTCGGAGCTGGAGGAGCGCATACGCGCGCGCAAGTCCGACGACCTGAGCCCGCTCGACGAACGGGTGGTGCCGCTGGAGGTGGCCCCGCTGGTGTCGTCGGTCAACGACCTGCTGACGCGGCTGACGGCCTCGATCGCCACCCAGAAGCGCTTCCTCGCCGACGCGGCGCACCAGCTGAAGACGCCGCTGGCCGGCCTGCGCATGCAGGCCGACCTGGCCCAGCGCGAGCAGTTCAACGCCGAGGAACTGAAGCAGTCGCTCAAGCAGATCGGCCGCTCCAGCATGCGCGCGACGCACACCGTCAACCAGCTGCTGGCGCTGGCGCGCGCCGAGAACAGCGGCAAGGTTCTGGTGCGCCAGAACTGCGACCTGGCGGCGCTGACCATGGAGGTGGTGCGCGACACGGTGCCGCGGGCGATGGAGCGCCACGTGGACCTGGGCTACGACGGCGCCCAACCCGGCTCGCCCGGCGTGCAGTTGCAGGGCAATCCCACGCTGCTGAAGGAGCTGATCCGCAACCTGCTGGACAACGCCATCGCGTACACGCCCTCCAGCCCGCAGCAGCCGGGCGTGATCACCGCCCGCGTGCTGTCCGACCCCTTCGGCCGCGTGCTGGTGCTGCAGGTGGAGGACACCGGCCCGGGCATTCCCGAGGCCGAGCGGGAGCTGGTGTTCCAGCCCTTCTACCGGACGCTGGGCACCAACGTCGACGGCTCCGGCCTGGGCCTACCCATCGTGCGCGAGATCGGCCGCCAGCACCGCGCCGAGATCACCCTGGAGGATGCGCGCCCCGGTCACCATCCGCCCGGAACACGGGTGACGGTGCGCTTCGCGCTGGCGGAGCTGGACGAACCGGCGACGCTGGCGGCAACCAGCGCGTCGTAGGGCGCGCTCGCGCCGCGGACGACCATTCCGCAGCCCGTGGCGCGCCCGCTGGGCGCACGCGCCCCACGCCGCGGGCTCAGGCCTTGTACAGGTTCAACTCCAGCCGCTCGCGCTCGATCGCGCGCTTCACACCCGGCAGCTGGGCCACTTTCTGCACGTGGGCCCACAGCGCCTGGAACTGCGTCGGGTCGATCTTGGCGAAGCCGCCCCAGCGCAGCAGCGTGAGCGCATAGGCGTCGAGCGGGCCGAAGCGCTCGCCCCCCAGGAAGGCCTGGCCCTGGCCCACGGTGCGCTGGGCCAGCGCCTCGATTTCGGCCAGCAGGCCGGGGTAGACCCTGGCCGCGTGGGCCTTGATCTCGGCCTGGGTTTCCGGCGTCTCGGCGAACTTGAACGGCATGAAGAAGTGCGTGAAGGTCGGATGCACCGTGTTGTTCATCCAGGCCAGCGTCTCCAGCACCTTGGCGCGGGCCAGGGCCTCGCGCGGCAGCAGGCCCTGCTCGGGGAAGCGGGCGTCAAGGTAGCTGACGATGGCCAGGATCTGGGTGACCACCGCCTCGCCGTCCACCAGCACCGGCACCTGGGCGCGCGGATTGATGGCGGTGAAGGCCGGCTCCTTCTGCTCGTTCTTGTGCAGCTTCACGAGCAAGGGCTCGAAGGGCACGCCCATCGTCTCCAGCAGGCTGTGCGGCACGAAGGAACAGGCTCCGGGGGCGAAATACAGCTTCATCGTCATGGTGGGTCTCCAGTGTTGTTGTGGCGCTCAGCGGCACGACCGCAGGCCGCGGTTGCCCAGGGGGCCGCGCAGCTCGTCCAGTCGCGCGCGCAGCATGTCGTCGACGGCGGGCAGCAGCAGGCGCTGGCCGCGCTGCTCCGGGCGCTCCTGCACCACCCGCGCGGTGCGCACGCCGCGGACGGTGAGCGCATCCAGGGCACTCTGGGCGGCCGCCTCGCTGGCGAAGCCGCCCAGCGACAGCCCGGGTTCGAGTTCGGGGTTGGACAGGGGCTCGAAGGACACGCCCAGGTTGCGCAGCTCGGCGCGCTTGCGCGCCACCTGCTCGCCGCCGGCGTAGCGGCCCATGTAGACGATCCAGCGCGGCGGCTCCACCTGGGCCTCGAACGACCACGAACCGGCCGGCCAGTTCTCCAGCACCGGGCGCAGCCGGCCCAGGGCGGCCTCGTCGAGGGTGGCCGAAGCCAGGCACTCCGGCGGCCGTGGCGCCTGGGCGGCCAGGAGCTCCATGCGGCGCAGCTCGTCGCCGCGCAGCACGCGGATGGCCTCGGGGCGCAGCTGCTGCGCCAGCCGCTGCGGCTCGGCCTGCTGCATGGGGCCGGCGCCCCAGGGCAGCAGGTAGCCGTGCGACCAGGCGTAGTAGCCACCATTGGCCAGCAGCAGGAGCAGGACGATCAGGCGAAGCATCGGATCAGGAGCGGGCGGGCGCGGCGGGTCGGACGCTGACCTCGGCGCTGCCGATGGCCCGCATGCCCGCCGCAGTATGCACGAGCAGGCTGCCGTCGGCCGCCACGCCGCGCGCGATGCCGCCGCTGCCGTCGCTCAGAAGCACCTCGCGCCCACGCAGGATGTCGCGGGCTAGGAAGCGCGGCGCGAAGGGCGCGAAGCCGGTGGCCTGGAAGGCCCGCAGGG
>JAEZKX010000416.1 GCA_023436025.1 Pseudomonadota bacterium
CGCGGAACTACCGGCCCCCGAATACAATCATCCACTGGCCCGCGGCTCGTCCGTGGGCGTTTTGTCGTTGACTGGAGCCACCGTGTTCATTTCTTCCGCTTTCGCGCAGACGGCGCCGGCCCCGGCAGCCGCCGGCGGCATGGAATCCTCCTTCATGAGCCTGCTGCCGCTGGTGCTCATGTTCGTGGTGCTGTATTTCGTGATGATCCGCCCGCAGATGAAGCGGCAGAAGGAGCATCGCGCCATGATCGACGCCCTGGCCAAGGGCGACGAGGTCGCCACCGCCGGCGGCCTGCTGGGCAAGATCACCAAGCTCGGCGACAACTACGTCGCCGTCGAGGTCGCCCCCGGCGTCGAGGTGCAGCTGCAGCGCAGCGCCGTGGTGCAGGTCCTGCCCAAGGGCTCCGTCAAGTAGCGCATGAACCGCTACCCGCTCTGGAAGTACGCGATCATCGTGATCGCGCTGCTGGTCGGGGTGATCTACACCCTGCCCAATTTCTTCGGGGAGGACGAGGCCGTGCAGGTCTCGCCCGGCAAGGCGACCGTCAAGGTCGACGAGGCCACCCGGACCCGGGTCGAGCAGATCCTCCAGCACGCGGGCATCCAGCCGCTGTCGGTGGCGCTGGACGCGACCTCGGTCAAGGCGCGCTTCGACACGCCCGAGACCCAGCTGAAGGCGCGTGACGCCCTACAGCGGGCGCTGGTGCCCGACCCGCAGGACCCGTCGTACGTGGTGGCCCTCAACCTGGTGCCGGCCACGCCGGCCTGGCTGACGGCGCTGCACGCCGCGCCCATGTACCTGGGCCTGGACCTGCGTGGCGGCGTGCACTTCATGCTGCAGGTCGACATGCAGGCGGCGCTGACCAAGAAGGCCGAGTCCTTCACCGGCGACATCCGCAGCGTGCTGCGCGAGAAGAACGTGCGCCACGCCGGCATCGAGCGATCCGGCCAGACCATCTACGTCAGCTTCCGCGACCCGGCGGCGCTGCAGGCCGCCCGCGGCGTGCTGGCCGACCAGTTCCCGGACCTGCAGGTGACCGACTCCGTGCAGGGCGACACCACGCGGCTGGTGGCCACCATCAAGCCGCAGGCCGCGCGCCTGATCCAGGAGCAGGCGCTCAAGCAGAACATGCACACGCTGCACAACCGGATCAACGAGCTGGGCGTGGCCGAGCCGGTGATCCAGCAGCAGGGGCTGGACCGCATCGTGGTGCAGCTGCCGGGCGTGCAGGACACCGCCAAGGCCAAGGACATCCTGGGCCGCACAGCCACGCTGGAGGTGCGCCTGGTGGACGAGAGCACCGAAGGCCGTGCCGCCGAACTCGGCACCGGCCCCGTGCCCTTCGGCTCGGAGCGCTATCTCGAGCGCGGCGGCCGCCCGGTCATCGTCAAGCGCCAGGTCCTCCTGACCGGCGAGAACCTGACCGATGCCCAGGCCGGCTTCGACAGCCAGACGCAGGAAGCCGCGGTGCACCTGACGCTGGACGCCAAGGGCGCGCGCATCTTCCGCGACGTCACGCGCGAAAACGTCGGCAAGCGCATGGCCATCCTGTTGTTCGAGAAGGGCAAGGGCGAGGTCGTGACCGCGCCGGTGATCCGTACCGAGATCGGCGGCGGCCGGGTCCAGATCTCCGGCCAGATGAACACGGTCGAAGCCAACGACGTCGCCCTGCTGCTGCGCGCCGGCTCGCTGGCCGCGCCAATGGAGATCATCGAGGAGATGACCATCGGCCCGACCCTGGGCGCCGAGAACATCTCCAAGGGCTTCCACAGCGTGGCCTGGGGCTTCGTCGCCATCGTCCTGTTCATGGGCGCGTACTACATGCTGTTCGGCCTGTTCTCCGGGCTGGCGCTGGCGGTCAACCTGCTGCTCTTGGTGGCCATCCTGTCCATGCTGCAGGCCACGCTGACCCTTCCCGGCATGGCGGCCATGGCGCTGGCGCTGGGCATGGCCATCGACTCCAACGTGCTGATCAACGAACGGGTGCGGGAGGAGCTGCGCAACGGCGCCTCCCCGCAGGCGGCCATCAACGCGGGCTACGAACGTGCCTGGGCCACCATCCTGGACTCGAACATCACCACGCTGATCGCGGGCATCGCCCTGCTGGCCTTCGGCACCGGCCCGGTGCGCGGCTTCGCCGTGGTCCACTGCATCGGCATCCTGACCTCCATGTTCTCCGCGGTGTTCTTCTCGCGGGGCCTGGTGAACCTGTGGTATGGCCGCAAGAAGAAGCTGAAGTCGGTATCCATCGGGACGGTCTGGCGGCCGGCCGCCGATGGCGCTATAACGAAGGCAGAGTAGGGAAAAATGCGCACCCCGGCGGGGCCGGGGGAGCGCTGACCATAGGAATCTAGGCAGTGGAGTTCTTCAAGATCCGGCGGGACATCCCGTTCATGAAGCATGCCGTGGTGTTCAACGTGATCTCGATCGTCACGTTCCTCCTCGCGGTGTTCTTCCTCGTGACGCGGGGCCTGCACCTCTCCGTCGAGTTCACCGGCGGCACCGTCATGGAAGTCGCCTATGCGCAGCCGGCGAACGTCGAGGACGTCCGCCGCACGGTGGCCGGCCTGGGCTACAGCGACGTCCAGGTGCAGAACTTCGGCACCTCGCGCGACGTCCTGATCCGGCTGCCGGCGCAAAAGGGCGTGACTTCGGCGCAACAGAGTGATCGAACCTTCGAGGCATTGAAGGCCGCTTCGCCCGACGTCACGCTCAAGCGGACCGAGTTCGTCGGCCCGCAGGTCGGCGAGGAGCTGGTGGCCAACGGGCTCAAGGCGCTGGCCATGGTGGTCGTGGGCATCATGATCTACCTGGCGATCCGCTTCGAATGGAAGTTCGCCGTTGCCGCCATCTTCGCCAACCTGCACGACATCGTCATCATCCTGGGCTTCTTCGCGTTCTTCCAGTGGGAGTTCTCGCTGGCGGTGCTGGCGGCCGTGCTGGCGGTGCTGGGCTACTCGGTGAACGAGTCGGTGGTCATCTTCGACCGGATCCGCGAGAACTTCCGCCGCTACCGGAAGATGAGCACCGTGGAGACCATCGACAACGCGATCACCTCCACCATCAGCCGGACCATCATCACCCATGGATCCACCCAGGTCATGGTGCTGTCGATGCTGCTGTTCGGTGGCGCGACGCTGCACTATTTCGCGCTGGCGCTGACCATCGGCATCTGCTTCGGCATCTATTCCTCGGTCTTCGTCGCCGCCGCCATCGCCATGTGGCTGGGCGTCAAGCGCGAAGACCTGGTCAAGTCCGACCGCAAGCGCGAGTCCGATCCAAACGACCCCAACGCGGGCGCGACGGTCTGAGGTCGCGGCCGTGTCCTCCACGCTCACCCCCGCCTCTGCACCCTGGGCACGGCAGGCGCGTGAGCGATTCGTCGCCCACCTGGAGGGCGTGCTGCCCGAACTGTGCGAGGCCATCCGCAACGCGCTGACCGAGCAGATGGCCAGTGCGCCGAGCAGCCGCGACATGCAGCAGCGGCGCGACGCCCTGGTGGAGTTCGAGAAGGAAGCGGCCAAGTGGGCCGAGTCGGCCGCGCGCGCCTGGCGCCGCGCCGTGATGCCGCCCACCGCCACGGCGCGGGTGCGCATGGAGCTCGCCAACCTGGAGCTGATCGGCGACGACGTCGTGGAGAACAAGATCCTGTCCTCGCGCCTGGCGATGGCGGTGCAGGAAAAGGCGGTCTGGGACCTCAACGACCTGAAGCTGCGCGTCACCCACCTGGAGGGCGGCGAGGAGCTGGGCCCGGAAGACATCCTGCGGCCGGAAGCCCTGTCGCAGCTCATGGTGGAGCAATGGGGTTCCTGCCGGCTGCCGCGCGACACCTGGGTGGCGGTCAAGGACGTGATCCAAGGTCACGTGGTGCCGCGCGCGGTCGAGGGCTACCGCCAGGCCAATGAATTCCTGGTCGATCGCGGCGTGCTGCCCGAGATCGACCTCAGCGCCCGCGTGCGTCGCCCACCCCAGTCTCCGGCCCGCGCCGCGCCGCCGCCCACCGCGCCGGGCGCCATGGGCGCTCCTGGCGCCGGCCAGGGCACGGCAGCCGGCAGCTTCGGCGGACCGGGCGGCTT
>JAEZKX010000150.1 GCA_023436025.1 Pseudomonadota bacterium
CCCGACGCCCGACGCCCGACGCCCGACGCCCGACGCCCGACGCCCGACGCCCGACGCCGGACGCCGGACGCCGGACGCTAGTCGCTAGTCGCTAGTCGCTAGTCGCTAGTCGCTAGTCGCTAGTCGCGGAACGCCCCGACCCTGCACCCCATCCCGTCCCGGCTTTTGCGGTAAGGTCGCCCTCCATGATCTCCCCATCCGCCTGGTCGCTCGGCTGGCGCACGCTGTGGCGCGACCTGCGCGCCGGCGAACTGCGCCTGCTCATCGTGGCGGTGACCCTCGCGGTCGCCGCACTCACTGCCGTCGGCTTCTTCGCCGATCGCCTCCAGGCCGGCCTGCAGCGCGATGCCCGCCAGCTGCTGGGCGGCGACGCCGTGGTGGTGAGCGATTCGCCCACGCCCCAGGCCTTCGTCGACCGCGCCCGCGCGCTCGGCCTGGAAACCGTGACCACCATGGTCTTCCCGTCCATGGGACGCGCGCCGGATGCGCTGGGCGGGGCGAGCCGGCTGGTCGGCCTGAAGGTCGTGCCCGAGGGCTATCCGCTGCGCGGCAGCCTGCAGGTGACCGAGGATCCTGGCCAGCCCGGCCGCGCCACGCGCGAGGTGCCGCGCAGCGGCGAAGCCTGGGTCGATGCGCCGCTGCTGGAGGCGCTGCAGCTGAAGGTGGGCGACGCGCTGCTGCTGGGCGATGCGCAGCTGCGCATCGCCCGCGTGATCACCGTGGAGCCCGACCGCGGCAGCACCGGCTTCCTCAACTTCGCCCCGCGGGTGATGATCAACATGGCCGACCTGCCGGCCACGCGGCTGGTCCAGCCGGCCAGCCGCATCGGCTACCGCTTCGCCGTGGCCGGCAACGATGCCGCCGCGGCCCGGTTTGCCGACTGGGCCGCGGCCGAGGCGAAGAAGCCCGAGGTGCGCGGCGTGCGCGTCGAATCGCTGGAAGGCGGGCGCCCCGAGATGCGGCAGACCCTGGACCGCGCCGAGAAATTCCTCAACCTGGTGGCGCTGTTGGCGGCCTTGCTCAGCGCCGTGGCCGTGGCGCTGGCCGCGCGCGGCTTCGCCAGCCGCCACCTGGACGACTGCGCCATGCTGCGGGTGCTGGGCCAGAGCCAGCGCACCATTGCCTGGAGCTACGCCTTCGAGTTCGCGCTGGTCGGCCTGGCCGGCAGCATCGCCGGCGTGGTGCTGGGCTATGCCGTGCACTTCGTGTTCGTGGCCATGCTGGGCGGCCTGGTCGATGCGAGCCTGCCGCAGCCGGGCGCCTGGCCGGTCGTGTTCGGCCTGGGCATGGGCCTGACGCTGCTGTTCGCCTTCGGCCTGCCGCCGGTGCTGCAACTGGCGCAGGTGCCGCCGCTGCGCGTGATCCGCCGCGACGTGGGCAACCTGCGGCCGGCGTCGCTGCTGGTGCTGGGCATCGGCGTGGCCGGCTTCGCCGCGCTGCTGCTGGCGGCCAGCAGCGACCTCAAGCTGGGCGGCATCGCCGTCGGCGGCTTCGCCGGCGCGGTGCTGGTCTTCGCGGGCCTCAGCTGGGTGGCGGTCAAGCTGCTGCGCCGGGTGGTCAACGAAGCGACGGCGCCACGCTGGCTGGTGCTGGCCACGCGCCAGATCGGCGCCCGCCCCGCCTACACCGTGGTGCAGACCAGCGCGCTGGCCGTGGGCCTGCTGGCGCTGGTGCTGCTGGTGCTGCTGCGCACCGACCTCATCGCCAGCTGGCGCCAGGCCACGCCGGCCGACGCACCCAACCGCTTCGTCATCAACGTGATGCCGGAGCAGAACCAGGACTTCGTCGCCATGCTGCGCGACAACGGCGTGCAGCGGCTCGACTGGTATCCGATGTTCCGCGGGCGGCTGGTGGCCGTGAACGGCCGGCCTGTCGGCCCCGACGATTTCACCGAGGACCGCGCCAAGCGGCTGGTCGACCGCGAGTTCAACCTCTCGCACGCTGCGCAACTGCCGGACCACAACCCGGTGGTGGCGGGCCGCTGGCAACCCGAGGAAGCCGGCGCCGTGAGCGTGGAGGAAGGCATCGCCAACACGCTGGGGCTGAAGCTGGGCGACACGCTGCGCTTCGACATCGGCGGCATCCAGAGCGAGGCGAAGATCACCTCGCTGCGCAAGGTGGACTGGAGTTCCATGCGCGCCAACTTCTTCGTCATGTACCCGGTGAGCGCGCTGCCGGATGTGCCGGTGACCTACATGGGCGCCTTCCGCGCGCCCGAGCGAGCCGGCTTCGACAACGCGCTGGTGCGCCGCTTCCCCAATGTGACCAACGTCGACATGACGGCGACCATCACGCAGGTGCAGGGCGTATTGGACAAGGTGATCCGGGCGGTGGAGTTCCTGTTCGGGTTCACGCTGGCGGCCGGCGTGGTGGTGCTGTTCGCCGCCGTCACCGCCACCCGCGAGGAACGCGCGCGCGAGTTCGCCATCATGCGCGCCGTCGGCGCACAGGGCCGCCTGCTGCGGCAGGTGCAGCGCGCCGAACTGGCCGGCGTCGGCTTGCTGGCGGGCTTCCTGGCCAGCATGGTGGCATCCATCGTCGGCTGGGGGCTGGCCAAGTACGCCTTCGACTTCACCTGGACGGCCTCGCCCCTGGTGCCCATCGCCGGCGCGCTGGCCGGCGCCGTGCTGGCGCTGGCCGCCGGCTGGTGGGGCCTGCGCGAGGTGCTGCGCCGGCCGGTGGTGGAGACGCTGCGCCGCGCGGCGGAATAGGGCGCGTGCCCC
>JAEZKX010000174.1 GCA_023436025.1 Pseudomonadota bacterium
GCCGCCGGCAGCGCCGCCTCGGCGGCATAGGCCTTGGGGTGGCGCTTTTCCATCTCCTCGTCGAAGCGCTTGAAGAAGTCTTCCGCCATCGACTTGGCGACCGCATCGACCAGGCGCTGGCCGACCTGGGCGATCTTGCCGCCGACCTGCGCCTGCGCCGAATACGAGAGCTCGCAGCCCGCGCCCTCGGCGGGCGGCGCGAGCCGGACCTGGGCCGTTCCCTTGCCGAAGCCGGCCGCGCCGGCGTTGCCCTCGAAGCGCAAGGTGTAGCTGTTGGGCGGAAGCACCTCCTCCAGCTGGATCTTGCCGTTGAAGCGGGCGGCCACCGGGCCGACCTTCACCGCCAGGCCGAGCGCATACTGGTTCTCGCCCGTGGCCTCGACCTTGTCGCAGCCGGGGATGCAGACCTTGAGCACCTCGGGATCGTTGAGGGCCTCCCAGGCCTGCTGTTGCGGAACCGCCAGCCGACGGCTGCCTTGCATCTCCATGTTTCTTTCCTTCTCGCGCGCTCTCTACTTCTTCAACAGGGCCGCCAGTGCGGCGGCCAGCTCTTCCAGCTTCGCCAGGTTGTGCACCGCCAGCATGGCGTGCGCATGCCGGTGCAGCACCGCCGCGCCGCGCGCCAGCGGCGCATAACCCTCGAAGCGCAGCAGCGGATTGAGCCACAGCAGGCGGCGGCAGCGGTGGGTCAGCCAATCGAGTTCCTGCTCCAGGGCCGACGCGTCACCGGTGTCGAGCCCGTCGCTGATGACCAGCACCAGCGTGCGCCGGCCCACCAGCCGCCGCGCATGGCGTTCGCGCAGCGTCGCCAGCGATTCTCCCAGACGGGTGCCGCCGGCGAAATCGTCGACGCGGGCGGCCGCATCGGCCAGCATGGCGTCGGTATCGGCCAGGCGGAACGCCGGCGTCAGGTCGGTGAGGTGGGTTCCGAAGGCGAACACGTCGCGGCGCCCCTGGCCACGGGTGGCGGCATGCAGGAAGGCCAGCAGCAGGCGCGCGTAGCGCTCCATCGAACCCGAGACATCGACCAGCACCAGCAGCGGCAGCGGCTGCACCCGCCGCTGCAGGCGGCGCAGCACGACCAGCTCGCCGCCGGTGAGCGCCGCATGCCGCAGCGTGCGCGCCCAGTGCATCTGCGTCCCGCGCGCACCCGGGCGCGTGCGGCGCCCCGGCAGGCCCGGCACCGGCAGCGCCACCTCGCGCACCAGCCGCTCCACCAGGTGGAACTCGCCCGCCGACAGCGCATTGAAGTCGGCGTGCCTGAGCACCGCGCGTTCGCTGGCCGTCATGGCGGCGTCGAACTCGACCTCCTGGTCCTGCGGCCGGGTCGCGTCCTGGCCGAAGCGCTTGTGCGGCGCCAGTGCCTCGCTGACGCGCGGCCGCCGCTTGGGCGGCTCCCTGCCCTGCGCCGAGGGCAGCATCTGGGCCAGCAGCTTGTGGGCCACCTCGGGATCGCGGAACCAGGCGTCGAACAGCTCACGGAACACGCCCCGCTCCTGCTCGCGGCCGACCAGCACGGCCTCCAGCGCGGCGCCGAGGTCGTCCTTGCGCTCCACGCCGACGGCGCGCGCGGCCTCCTGCGCCAGCGCGATGCGCGCGCTGTCGATGCGCAGCCCGGCGCGGCGCAAGGCGCGGCCGAAGCCGGCGATGTTGTCGGCGAACTTGCCGGCGCGGGCGTCGCCCAGCAGCATCAGGGCCCGCCCCGAGGGTTTTCGCAGGGTGCGCCCGCGCCAGCGAGCGCGCCTTGGCCTGCCGCGAGAGGCGCGCGCGCTGCGCGAGCACACGCTGCAGAAGCCTTCGCCTTCACGCTGGCGCCTCGGCCGGCTTGAGCAGGTCCGCGGCCAGCTCACGCGTGAGCGCCGCCACGTCCTCGCGCTGCTTGAACAGGATGCCGGCCGTATCGGCGACCACCTCCGGGTCCAGCGCCAGCGTGTCCAGCGCCACCAGCGCCTTGGCCCATTCCACGCTCTCGGCGATGCCGGGGGCGCGCTGGAAGGCGTTGGCGAAGGGCTGGCTGCGCAGCCGCGCGACGAAGGCGGCGACCTGGGTCGACAGGGCCTCGCTGGCTTCCGGCACGCGGGCGCGCACGATGGCGAGCTCGCGTTCGCGCTCCGGATAGTCGAGCCAGTGGTACAGGCAGCGGCGCTTGACGGCGTCGTTCAGCTCGCGCGTGCGGTTGCTGGTGAGGATGGTCACCGGCGTCGCGCGGGCGCGGATGGTGCCGATCTCGGGGATGCTGACCTGGTACTCGCCCAAATACTCCAGCAGGAAGGCCTCGAAGGGCTCGTCGGCGCGGTCCACCTCGTCGATCAACAGCACCGCCCCGGGCTCCGGCGCGTGCAGCGCCTGCAGCAGCGGCCGGCGGATCAGGTAGCGGTCCTGGTAGACCTCGCGCTCGATCTGGTCGGCGCTCTCGCGGCCCTCGACCGCGCGCATGTGCAGCAGCTGGGCGGCATAGTTCCACTCGTAGAGCGCCTCGCGCAGCTCGAGGCCGTCGTAGCACTGCAGCCGCAGCAGCGTTCGCTGCAAGGCGGCGGCCAGGGACTTGGCCAGCTCCGTCTTGCCGACGCCGGGCTCGCCTTCGAGCAGCAAGGGGCGCTGCAGCTTCAGCGCCAGGAACACGGCCGTGGCGAGGCGGCGGTCGGCGAAGTAGCCGGCCGCCTGGAGCTCGCGCTGGAGCTGGTCGATGGAGGTCATGGCCTCATTGTCCCCTTGCCTTCGCGCGCACGGGTCGCAAGCGGCAGCCGTGGATTCCGCGCCACCGGCCCGTGCCCTCGCCTGCCAGGCGCGAGCGCGCCAGGCTCAGCCCAGCGCCTTCGCCACCGCCCGCTGCGTCATCACCGAAATCAGGTTCGCCCGGTAGGCAGCGCTCGCATGCAGGTCGCTGCCCAGCTCGCCCGCGTCGACCTTCACCGCCGCCGCGCTCTCCGGCGTGAAGCTGCGCGCGAGCGCCTGCTCCAGCGCCTGGTGGCGGAACACGCCGTTGCCGCCCCCGGTGACCGCGACGCGCACGCCGGCATCGGTCTGCGCGACGAACACGCCGATCAACGCGAAGCGCGACGCGGGTTGCCGGAACTTGATGTAGGCCGCGCGCTTCGCTTGCGGGAAGCGCACGGACGTGATCAGCTCGCCTTCCTCCAGTGCCGTGGTGAACAGGCCCTGGAAGAAGTCGTCGGCGTCGATCTGGCGCCCGGTGGTCTGCACCGTGGCGCCCAGGCCCAGCACGGCGGCCGGATAGCAGGCCGCCGGGTCGTTGTTGGCGAGCGAGCCACCCAGCGTGCCCATGGCGCGCACCTGGCGGTCGCCGATGCCGCCGGCCAGGTCGGCCAGGGCCGGGATCAGCGCCTGCACCTCCGCCGAGCCCGCGACCTCGGCATGCCGCGCCATGGCGCCGATGACGACCGCGTTGCCCTCGCGGCGGATGCCCCCGAGCTCGCCGATGGCGCCCAGGTCGATCAACTGCTCCGGGCTGGCCAGGCGCAGCTTCATCGAAGCCAGCAGGGTCTGGCCGCCGGCCAGCACGCGGGCATTGCCGTTGGCCGCCAGGCGCGTCGCCTCGGCAAGGGAGGAAGGGCGCTGGAAATCGAATGCGTACATGGTGTTCTCCGGATCGATGGCGAAGGACGCGCGTCCGCCGCCATCCGTCATGGGTCAATGCTGTTGCGCGGCCTGGATCGCCTCCCACACGCGGCTGGGCGAGGCGGGCATGTCGAGATCCTTCACGCCGAAATCGCGCAACGCGTCGAGCACGGCATTGATCACCGCCGGCGGCGAGCCGATGGCGCCGGCCTCGCCGCAGCCCTTGGTGCCCAGCGGGTTGTGGGTGCAGGGCGTGCACACGGTATCAAGCGTGAACTTCGGCACGTCGTCGAAGCGCGGCATCGCGTAGTCCATGAACGAGCCCGTCAGCAGCTGGCCGCTGTCCTTGTCGTACACGCAGTGCTCCATCAGCGCCTGGCCGATGCCCTGCGCCAGCCCGCCGTGCACCTGGCCCTCGACGATCATCGGATTGATGATGGTGCCGAAGTCGTCCACCGCGGTGAAACGGTCGATGCGCACCACGCCGGTCTGCGGGTCGACCTCGACCTCGCAGATGTAGGTGCCGGCCGGGAAGGTGAAGTTGGTCGGGTCGTAGAAGGCCGTCTCGTTGAGCCCGGGCTCCAGCTTGTCCAGCGGATAGTTGTGCGGCACGTAGGCCGTCAGCGCCACCTGGCCGAAAGTCACCTTCTTGTCGGTGCCCTTGACCTTGAACTCGCCGTCGGCGAACTCGATGTCGCCGTCGCCCGCTTCCATCAGGTGGGCCGCGATCTTCTTGGCCTTGGTCTCGATCTTGTCCAGCGCCCGCATGATCGCCGCGCCGCCCACCGAGATGGAACGCGAGCCGTAGGTGCCCATGCCGAAGGGGATGCGGCCGGTGTCGCCATGCACCACGTCGACGTTCTCCACCGGGATGCCCAGGCGCGCGGCCACCACCTGCGCGAAGGTGGTCTCGTGGCCCTGGCCATGGCTGTGCGCGCCGGTGAACACGGTGACACTGCCGGTGGGATGGACGCGGATCTCGCCGCATTCGAACAGGCCGGCGCGCGCACCGAGCGCGCCGGCGATGTTCGACGGCGCGATGCCGCAGGCCTCGATGTAGCTGCTGTAGCCGATGCCGCGCTTGAGCCCCTTGGCCTCGCTGGCCTGGCGGCGCTGGGCGAAGCCCTCGACGTCGGCCAGCGCCTTGGCCTTGAACAGCGCGCCGTGGTAGTCGCCCGTGTCGTACTGCAGCGCGACGGGTGTCTGGTAGGGGAAGGACTGGATGAAGTTGCGCTCGCGGATCTCGTCCTGCGACAGGCCCATGTCCCAGGCCGCGCGCGTGACCAGGCGTTCCAGCAGGTAGGTCGCCTCGGGTCGGCCGGCGCCGCGGTAGGCGTCGACCGGTGCCGTGTTGGTGAACCAGGCATCCACCTCGACGTAGATCTGCGGCGTCGTGTACTGGCCGGCCAGCAGCGTGGCGTAGAGGATGGTCGGCACCGCCGTCGAGAAGGTCGACAGGTAGGCGCCCATGTTGGCGTCGGTGTGCACACGCAGCGCCAGGAACTTGCCCTGCGCATCCATGGCCAGTTCGGCCTGCGACACATGGTCGCGGCCGTGCGCGTCGCAGAGGAAGGCCTCGCTGCGGTCGCAGGTCCACTTGACCGGGCAGTTCAGCTGCCGCGCCGCCCAGGTCAGCGCCACGTCTTCGGCGTAGAGGAAGATCTTGGAGCCGAAGCCGCCGCCGACGTCGGGCGCGATCACGCGCACCTTGTGTTCCGGCAGGCCCAGCACGAAGGCCGTCATCAGCAGGCGCTCCACGTGCGGGTTCTGGTTGGCGACGTACAGCGTGTACTCGTCGCTGGCGCGGTTGTACTGCGCGAGCGCCGCGCGCGGCTCCATCGGGTTGGGCGCCAGCCGGTTGTTGGTGATGTCCAACCGCGTGATGTGCGCGGCCTTGGCGAAGACCGCATCGACCTGGGCCTTGTCGCCGATGGCCCACTTGTAGCAGTGGTTGTCGGGAGCGATGTCGTGCAGCGCGGTCGCCCGCGCGGCATCGCGCACGTCGACCACCGCCGGCAACACGTCGTAGTCGACTTCCACCGCCTCGGCGGCGTCGCGCGCCTGCGCCAGCGTGTCGGCCACCACCATGGCCACGTGGTCGCCCACGTAGCGCACCTTGCCCTGCGCCAGCACCGGGTGCGGCGGCTCCTTCATCGGCGTGCCGTCGGTGCTGGTGATCAGCCAGCCGCAGGGCAGGCCGTTCATCTTGCCGGCGATGTCGTCGCCGGTGAAGATGCGCGCCACGCCGGGCATGGCGGCAGCGCGCGCGGTGTCGATGGACCGGATGGTGGCGTGCGCGTGCGGCGAACGCACGAACACGGCATAACGCTGGCCCGGGACGTTGATGTCGTCGGTGTACTGGCCGCTTCCGGTGAGGAAGCGGTAGTCCTCCTTGCGGCGGACTTTCTCGCCGATGTGCGGCAGCTTGGCGAAGGCGTCGGAAGCACCCATGGTGGTTCTCCGGTGGACGTTGGCGTTGGGACGGCGGCGGGCGGCGGGCGCGGCGTGTCGCTGGACGCTCAGCCCTGGGCCTGCATGGCGGCGGCGCCCTGCTGCACCGCCTTGACGATGTTCTGGTAGCCGGTGCAGCGGCACATATTGCCTTCGAGTTGCTGGCGGATCTCCGTCTCGCCGGCGCCGGGGTGGCGCTTGCACAGGTCGACGGCGCTCATCACCATGCCGGGCGTGCAGAAGCCGCACTGCAGGCCGTGGCATTCCTTGAAGGCCGCCTGCATGGGATGCATGGTGCCGTCGGCGGCGGCCAGGCCTTCGATGGTGGTGATCTCGGCGCCGGGATGCTGGACCGCGAGGGTGTTGCACGACTTGATGGCGCGCCCGTTGACCAGCACCGTGCAGGCGCCGCACTGGGCGGTGTCGCAGCCCACGTGGGTGCCCGTCAGGCGCAGGTGTTCGCGGATGGCCGTGACCAGCAGCGTGTTGGGGGGCACGTCGACGGATGCCGCCTTGCCGTTGACCTTGAGTTGAACCAGCATGCTCTTGTCTCCTGGGATGGGGCCTGGGAAGAAGGGCCATTGTTCGAGCCGTGCTGGCCCGCTTTCCTAGGCGAAACCCCTAGGTGCGGTGCAGCGGGACATGAAATTCTCAAAATGGAACAATGGCGCCGTGATGACGCCGACCTCCGCTCCCAACGCCTCCCGCCTGCTGCAGATCGCGCGCGCGCGCCGCGCCGTGCTGGACGAGGGCCGCTCGCTGGCCGACGCCGCAGCGCCGGGCGGGGAACACGCCTGGCTCGAACGCTCCTGGCGCCGCTGCCTGCAGGCGGGCCGCCGGCCGCGGGAACCGGTGGCCTTCGACGTGGTGCCTGCCCAGCAGCTGCGCCGCCTGGGCGAAGCCAACCACGCCCTGGTCACCGCCGCGCGGCCGGTGCTGGAGCAGCTGGCGCGCGCCATCGCCAGCACGCGCTACTTCGCCATCCTCACCAACCAGGACGGCGTGGTGGTCGACGCGCACGGCCCCATCGACGGCACCGACCGGCGCGCCCGCCTGATCACCCGCATCGGCGTCGACCTGTCCGAGCGCAGCGTGGGAACCACCGCCATCGGCGCCGCGCTGGCCGAGCTGCAGCCCGTGTGGCTGCATCGCGGCGAGCATTTCTTCGACGACACCGGCTGCTACAGCTGCGCTGGCGCGCCGGTGTTCGGACCCGACGGCGCGTGCGTGGGCATGCTCGACCTTACCGGCATCGATGCGGCCGAGCGGCCCGAACTGCGCCACCTAGTCGCCCAGTCGGCGCGCAGCATCGAGAACGCGCTGACGCTGGCGCGCCCGCACCGGCTGGTGCTGCGCCTGAACTGGCCCGGCCGGCTGCTGGGCGACGACGACGACGCCTTGCTTTGCCTGGACGCCGACGGCTGGGTGAGCGGCAGCAATGCTGCGGCGCGGCAAATGATCGCCGGGCTGGCCGTGCCGCGTGGCACCCCGGTGCACTGCAGCGAACTGTTCGCCCAACCGTGGGAGCCGCTGTTCGACCTGGCGCGCCACGACGGCGACGCGACCCCGGTGGAGTTGCCCCTGTGGTCCGGACTGCGGCTGACCGCCCTGGCCCAGTCGACCAGCGCGGGGACCCGGCCGCGTGCCCGGCTGCGCGAAGTCGAGAGCGCCCTGATCCGGCAGGCCGTCCACGATGCGCGTGGCAACGTGATGGAAGCGGCGCGCGCGCTTGGTATCAGCCGCGCAACGGTTTATCGAAAGCTGGCGCGCAAATCGCCGAAAAGCGGTTAGATGTCACACCACACTCCCTAGAATGACCCCGGGAGCCGCTAGCGCTCCGCAAGAAGAAGAGGAAATCACCAAGACATGCCGACCAGGCCATCCGCCGGGCCTGCGCAGGCGTGCGCGTACAAGAACAACGAGGATGGGAGGACGCGGCACGATGTTCGATTGGCAGAAGCTCTTCGCACGCGACACGAGGCGCCGGCGCGGCCCGAACACGGACGCGGACTCCCGCCTGCCCCGGGGCGACCGCCTCGAGGACGAGTACGAGTCGCTCATCGTCTCGCAGTGCCAGCGGTACGGCATCTCGCCCAGCACCATCACCATCGAGGTGCGGCAGATCGGCCAGGGCCCCGACGGCCGCCATGTCTACTTCGGCATGCTGCGCCTGGCCAAGTGGGAGCGCGATTCGGCCTTGCGCATGCTGCTGGGCCTGCCCCTGCTGGAGTCCAAGATCCGCCGCATGTGGCGCAGCCTCTGGCTGTGCGAAGTGAGCCACTTCGGCGGGCTATGGCTGCATGCCTCGGAGCAATTGCAGGCGACCGATGCGATGCGCGAGCTGAGGCGGCTGCTGCTGCAGGTCGCGCCGCCGCGACCCCATGGCGACACGGAGATGGACGAGACCTTCTCGCACAGCGCGTCAGGGGAGGGGCGGGCCGGATGAGGCCGCCGGCTCCGCGACTCTTGCGCGCCGGGGAACAGCCGCCCCCGCAGGCCGCGCGCCTGTGCCACAATGAAAGCGCTCCGGGGTGCACGCCAGGCGTGCTGAGATCCAGACCCGTGAACTTGAACCGGCTCGTACCGGCGTAAGGAGAGCAAGCCGCCGCGCTTCCGCGCGGCGCGTCGCGTCGCCTTCGGAGCATGCACTCGCCCACCGAAGGACATCCTTGCACCCTCCTCCCTCCCACCCGGACGCCGGCCTGCGCGTGCTGCATGCCGGGCGCGACCTTGCCGGCATCGCCGCGGCCGACCTGCCCGCGTGGGCCGCGCAGGCACGCGGCGCGGGCG